>CAZUYY010000199.1:0-4762 GCA_964624935.1 uncultured Prolixibacteraceae bacterium | reverse complement strand
AAATTTATGATCCCCCTTTCAGAAGAAAAGTTTTTGAAGAAGAGATTTGAGGATCTTGCATATTTCGAGCCGTATTATTTAAAGGACTTTGTTGCAGGGAAACCGAGAGTGAAGGGACTTAGATAAAGAAATGGCAAAATGGCAAAATAGGAAAATGGCAAAATAATTATGAGTTATCCATTGTCAATTATCAACTAACTTGATTCTTCCTTCCCGCGTTTTTAAATTAAATGACATTCCTCTAAAACCGCGACCGGTGGTTTATTGGATGAGCCGTGACCAAAGGGTGAGTGACAACTGGGCATTATTATATGCACAGGAACTTGCACTTGAAATGAGGCAACCTTTACTGGTGGTTTTTTGCCTGGTGCAGGATTATACTGGCGCCTCAAACAAACATTACCGGTTCATGCTGGAAAGTCTTACGAAGGTCCGGCAGAGACTTGAATTGTTCAGGATTCCATTTCTTATCCTGAAAGGCTCACCGGTGACAACCTTGCCTGCTTTTATCGAACAGAATGTCATCGGTGTCGTTGTCAGTGATTTTAATCCACTCCGAATAAACCGTCAATGGAAGGATTCAATTCTTCAAAAAATCATGGTTCCCTTAGTAGAAGTTGATGCACATAATATTGTACCCTGCCGTGTGGTATCTCCGAAGCAGGAATTCGGAGCCTATACTTTCCGGCCTAAGATAAGGCAGCTGCTTTCAGACTACTTTGAGATATTTCCAAAGCTTATCGTTCATCCTTTTTCCGGTGATAGAAAATTTATTATCAGGGAAGATTATCAGACTTTATTTCCGGATATTGATCTGGAAACCAGTATTTATTCCTGGATCACTCCAGGTGAAGATGCCGCCAAAGAAGCCGCAGAGAAATTTGTTTCAGACAGATTGATCAATTATGAAAGAGACCGTAATGATCCGGTTAAAGATGGCCAATCGGGGCTATCTCCATATCTCCATTTTGGACAACTTTCTTCTCAGAGGCTTGCCCTGATGATCCGTAACAATGAATATGAAGCAGGTATGGCAGATAGTTTTCTAGAAGAATTGATTGTGAGAAGAGAACTTTCGGATAACTATTGTCTTTATAATCCTCAATATGATTCTTTTGAAGGAGTTCCGGCCTGGGCGAAAAAAACCCTTAATAAGCATCGTATTGACCGGCGTGTGTTTCTTTATACTATTTCCCAATTTGAAAATGCCGAAACCCATGATGAACTCTGGAATGCTGCTCAAGAGGAATTGCTCATCAAAGGTAAAATGCATGGTTATCTGCGTATGTACTGGGCTAAGAAAATTCTGGAATGGACTGCCTCTCCTGAAGAAGCCATTGCAATTTCCATCTATCTGAATGATAAATATTCTCTTGATGGGCGTGATCCTAATGGGTACAGTGGTATCGCATGGGCCATCGGTGGTTTGCACGACCGGGCATGGGTTGAGCGTCCTGTTTTTGGAAAAGTAAGGTATATGAATGATACAGGCTGCAGGAGGAAGTTTGATGTGAGTGCTTATATCCGGAAAGTGAACGAAGTGAAAGGATAAGCGGATACAAAATCTTTATAACAAAATGAGTTGTACATTTGAATAATTATTTCTCCCTCAGAAACCTGATAAAAATGATTCCTTCCCGCTTTCCGACCCGCGTTGTTAATATAGGAATGGTGTCTATGGGTGGTAATAACCCAGTCAGGGTACAATCGATGACCAATACCAGCACGCTTGATACCAATGCCACAGTAGCCCAGGCTATCAGGATGATAGAGGCCGGTTGTGAATATGTGCGGATTGCTGTACCAGGAATAAGAGAAGCAGAAAACCTGCGGAATATAAAAAACGAACTTCATAAGCGTGGATATCAAACTCCTTTGATCGCAGATGTTCATTTCAATCCGAATATCGCTGAGATTGCAGCATCGTTGGTAGAAAAGGTAAGGATCAATCCGGGAAATTATGTTGATAAAAAGAAGCTGAGGTTAGACACAGGATACTGGTTGAAGGATAAGAATTATGACCGTGAACTGGAAGAAATTGCAAAACGGATTGCTCCATTGGTCAGCATATCTAAGGAACACGGCACTGCTATCAGGATCGGGACAAACCATGGTTCCTTGTCGAAACGGATCATGGAACGATATGGTAATACCCCCGAAGGGATGGTTGAATCGGCCCTGGAATTTGCACGAATATTCAAAAGATTTGAATTTCATGATATTGTGTTGGGAATGAAAGCGAGTAATATAAAAGTGATGATCGCAGCGAATCGCTTGCTTGTAGATCGAATGAAGGAAGAACACATGGACTACCCTATTCACCTTGGGGTGACAGAAGCAGGTTCCGGAGAAGATGGCAGGATCAAGTCAGCTATCGGTATCGGCAGCCTGCTTGTTGACGGAATAGGAGATACAATAAGGGTTTCTATTACTGAAGATCCTGAATATGAGATCCCGGTGGCTTACGGAATCCTTCAGGCAACTGGTGTTCGCATTACCAAAACGGAATATATTTCATGCCCTTCCTGTGCGCGAACTTTATTTAACATCCAGAAAGTATTGGAGAAGGTAAAAGCTCATACTGGTCATCTCAAAGGTTTAAAAATAGCCGTGATGGGATGCATTGTCAATGGCCCGGGAGAAATGGCTGATGCTGATTACGGCTATGTTGGCGCCGGCAAAGGGAAAGTGATGCTTTACAAAGAACAGGAATTAGTGAAAAAGAATGTGGATGAAGCTGTTGCTGTGGAAGAATTGATTGAGTTGATAAAGGAATATGGGGACTGGAAAGACCCATGTTAAATTCCAACAACCACTTTCAAACTTTGCGGTAAAATCTCATATACAAATGGCGAATGTCCAAGTGATTCCCCGTCGGCTTCGAGATAAATTTTCCCTACGGATCTTATTCTGATTAATTTCCCCCGGAATGTACTGATAAAGGGGAGATTGACCATGGTCCCATCGTAGAGTTTATTAGCGTACCTGATAACCATCCATTTCTGTGTTTTTTTGATCAATGTGACATCAAACAAGCCATCATCCGGAACAGCAGCCGGAACCTGCATCATACCTCCGCCACTGTATTTACATATTCCCACATTCATCGAAAACATCTCACCTTTAAAAACCTGATGATCATCAATCTCCACTATGGCTTCAATAAATTTATATTGGAACAGGCTTGAAAACACGAAATAAAGATATGTAAGCGGCCCCCCTCTTCCTTTTTCCTTTGAAATATTGGTTTTCTTTGCAACCAATGCATCATATCCCATTCCTGCAATGTTGATAAAAAAACGTTGAACAGTTTCCTGGTTTTTGAAATAGCTGATCATACCGACATCCTGCAAGAAGGTTTTCCCGTTTTGCAAGATACGGATTGCATTCTTATAATCGAACGGGATTCCAAAAGTTCTGCACCAATCATTGCCGGTTCCTACCGGAATCATTGCCAGTGTAATCGCAGAAGGGGAAATATATTTTTGCTGAAAGATCCCGTTTACCACCTCATTCATGGTGCCATCACCGCCCACAACTGCAATATTCCGGTAGCCTTCTTCGATGAATTCGTATGCCAGTTGGTTGGCATGGTTTCTATGTTCAGTCAGGACACAAAGATGAAAGATCCCTTTAGAATTAAGAAGATCCGAGATCCGTGGCCAGTCTTTGCCTCCCTTTTTAACACCTGCATTAGGGTTGACAATTATCAGCCATTTATCCTGAGGAATGGGGGAATTATTTGTCATAGGTTGTTTCCAATTGAATCGGATGCAATTTAACGAAATTTAGCTTGCGTTATATTTTCGTACTTTTACTTTCAAAATAATAATCAATACCTACGAATAATATTATGCTTAGACTATTTATTCTTTTCCCTCTTTTACTAGCAGGACTAATCAATTCCGTTTTTGGCCAGGAATCTTCAGAAAAAAATATATTACAGTATTTCAACAAAACAGAGGTTGGGATAGGCATCGGATTAGGTTCTTTTGGAACGGACGATTATCAGGGAAATGTAAAAAAAGTCAGAAACGACCAGGTTATCGTGTCCCAACAGACGATAAACGGGATCATTATCTCCGGCAGAGCAGGGCTGGGTATTGGATTGGGTGCCGAATTCTGGAAGGAAGGAATGTTTTATCCGGTATTCGCTCATTTTTTCTATGATTTCAAACCCTCCGATAACACTCCTTTCGCATATATCAATCTGGGTGAAGCTTTTGGTAAGCGTGACAGCACATCTTCTTATGAATCGGGAACAGGTGGATTGTTATTTAGTATAGGCTTTGGCTTCAAGAAGAGCATAGGAAAACGTTTTCAATTCGAATATGAACTATTTTACCGGTACCAGGCGATCAATTCAAGTTACAGGACTTATTATGATACTGTCGCGACTCATTATACCACGACAGAATACAAAGTGCCCTATAATTTTGTGGGATTTAAAATCGGGGTTTTGTTTAAATAGCTACTGTCAAATCTTATCATCTTCTTTCCGGGCAAATAGAAAGAAAGAATAGAAGAATGCAAAGAAGGTGACAGCTAATTGTGATTCTATAGTGTCTTCAGTTGTCATAGAGAGCATCGCGATAATAAAAAAGACAAGGAAAAAATAATCCTTGAATTTACCCAGTTTTATTGCAGGATACAGGATGGCAAAAAGGAACCAAAGAAGGCCGAATATTCCAAACCCGACAAAGATGGAGAGAAACTGGTCATGAGATCGCCAGCGCTGGTCGGGAGCAAGATTTGTTTTCAT
>CAZUYY010000198.1:0-5393 GCA_964624935.1 uncultured Prolixibacteraceae bacterium | reverse complement strand
TATATTTCCGGAATCGGCAATGTCGATCAATTGTTTCATAGAAACAGGGTAGAGGGCAAATGCTGCTCTCATTTCGCCACTGTCAACACGCTTTGAAAGTTCGGAAAGTCCACGGATACCACCCACAAAATCGATGCGTGTGGATGTTCTAAGATCCTTTATATCAAGGATATGATCAAGTACAAGTCGTGACAATATAGTTACATCGAGAACACCAATAGGGTCAGTATCGATAAAAGTACCGGGTTTTGCTGTAAGTGAATACCATATCCCGTCAAGATAAAGGCTGAAATTATGAAGCCGGTCCGGTTTATAAATCTCTTTACCTTTTTTCTCAATCACGAAGTTAAAGCCGAGCTTTTCCAGGAATTGTGCAGAGGTCAATCCGTTCAGGTCAATAACCAATCTGTTGTAATCAATGATGGTGAGTTGGTTATCCGGGAAATGAACGGCAAGAAAATAATTGTATTCCTCGAAACCTGTGTGGTTCGGGTTGTTTACTCTCTTTTCATTTCCAACCAGCGCTGCTGCCGCAGTACGGTGGTGACCATCGGCTACGTAAGTATAAGGGATACTGGCAAAAAGATCGAGGATCTTACTGATGATCGATTTATTTTTGACTACCCAAAAATGGTGTCCTACGCCATCTGCAGCAACAAAGTCATATTCCGGATCATTCTCCTTTACAATATTTGCAACGATTTCATCAATTTCCCGTACTGCAGGATAAGTAAAAAAGACAGGTTCCATATTGGCATTGGTAATCCGGACATGTTTCATCCGGTCTTCTTCTTTATCCTTGCGGGTAAGTTCATGTTTTTTGATGATGCCGTTCATATAATCTTTCACGGCTGCGCAGCCAACGATGCCGTATTGGGTTTTCCCGTTCATGGTCTGTGCATAGACGTACAGATAATCATCAGGATCCTGAACCAGCCATCCTTTTTCACGGAAGAGATCAAAATTCTCCTTTGCTTTATCATAGACCGGTTGAGAATGACAATCTATGCCACAGGGAAGGTCAATTTCAGGTTTAATAATGTGCAGAAGTGAATATGGATTCCCTTTTGCTTCAACTCTTGCTTCGTCTGAATTGAGCACGTCATAAGGACGGGAAGCTAAATCTTTCACAATTTCTTTCGGAGGTCTCAGTCCTCTGAAAGCCTTTATTATTGCCATAAAAATAAATTTTATTCAGTGTCGTCATCCTCATCTGCTCCTGGTTCCCCGGGCCGCACACTTCGTTGAAGAGAACCGATCAATGCTCCGATCATTTTTGTCATTTCCATCAGGTGATTCTTCGAGGTGTCAAACACCTCCGTTGTAATGAACTTCTGGCTTAATGCCAGTGTAGAAAGTACGACACATTCCCTCACAGAACTTTTCGCCATTTTCAGATAATATACAAACTGACTCTTGTTCCGTGATGATCCTTCTGCAATGTTCGTAGCGATACTGGTCGCAGAAGTCAGAAAGCGTTCAAAGAAATACCGGGTAAGAGGATCGTCTTTGACACTCCGGCTCATCGAATAGACAGAGTCTGTATATTCGAGCGCCTTATGGTAGATCCTGAGATCTTCAAACCTGAAGAAAGTCGTAGGTTTTTCCTGTTCGATTTCCATAGTTAGGGGTAATAAAGTGAATACTAAGTTCAGTAGGTGTATGATTTAGTTCGAGACATGATGCTGACAATAATGATCGCACGGACTCACTTGTTTACCTGGAATGTCCTGTCGCCGTTTTTCAGGAAATTCACTATTTGTTTGGCTGCAGCAATACCTGCATTGATGTTGGCTTCTTCCGTTTGAGCGCCCATTTTTTTTGGTGTAAAGAAATACCGCCCTTTGAAATTTGCTTCAAGTTCAGCTTTATTTGTTGGCTCCACATCTGAAAGATAAGCGAAATCTTTCCTCTCTGCAAAAAGTTTCAGCAGGTCTGCTTCATTTATCACTTCTGCCCTGGCAGTATTAACCAGTACAGCCGGTGCAGGCATTCTGGATAACAAATCAAAATTGATTGACTGTTTTGTCTGACTATTGGCAGGAAGGTGAAGGGAGATGTAATTACAATTGCTGTAAAGCTCTTCTGCAGAAGCGACGGCAGTTACGCCATCTTTCTCAATGTCAGCTTCAGAGATAAATGGATCGAATGCAAATACTTTCATGCCGAAACCGTGAGCAATCCGGGCAACATTCTTTCCGACATATCCATAAGCGTGGATCCCCAGTTTTTTATCTTTCAGTTCAAACCCTGATTTTCCATTAAAAAAGTTTCGTGCGTGATACACCATCATCCCAAGTGCCAGTTCTGCAACTGCATTGGAATTCTGACCAGGAGTATTCATGGCGCAAACGCCTTTTTCAGTGGCTGCCTGCAGGTCAATATTGTCATATCCTGCACCGGCCCGGACGATGATCTTAAGATTTTTTCCTGCGTCGATAACGGCTTTATCAGCTTTATCACTCCGGATAATCACTGCATCCACATCGGCAATTGCATTTATGAAATCACTGGGACTGGAATAATTTTCGAGTAAAGCCAATTCAAACCCGGCTTCTTCAATCACATTACGTATGCCTTTAACTGCAATCGGAGCGAAGGGTTTATCTGTCGCAATCAATACTTTGGTCATAGAGTTTATCTTTATGTTTTTGAATCAGGTTAAAGAATTAAACATTCGCCTTTTCGAACTCGTTCATGGCATCGATCAGCGCCTGAACACTTTCGAGTGGCAATGCGTTGTACGTTGACGCCCGGAATCCTCCTACCGACCGATGTCCTTTAATACCAATCATGCCTTTTGACTTTGCAAATTCCATAAATGCATCTTCTTTGTCTTTATATTGTTCTTTCATAACAAAACAGATGTTCATCAACGAACGGGATTCCTTTTCAACAGTTCCCGTAAAGATTTTGCTGTTATCGATCGTATCATAGAGAAGCTTCGCTTTTTTATTATTCATTTCTTCTAATTTTAAAATTCCACCCAGGTTTTTGATCCATTTCAGTGTTTCTAAACAGGTGTAGATTGCAAAACATGGAGGAGTGTTGAAAAGTGAACCTTCCTTTATATGCGTTCTGTAGTCGAGCATAGTTGGTATGGGTCGATCCACCTTCCCAAGAATATCCTCACGGATGATCACAAAGGTTACGCCTGCCGGGCCCAGGTTCTTCTGGGCTCCGCCATAGATCATGGCATATTTGGATACATCAACCGGACGGCTGAGGATATCGGATGACATATCGGCAATAAGCGGAACAGGGGAGTCAATATCCTGCCGTAGCTCTGAACCGTAAATGGTGTTGTTGGTGGTGATATGGAAATAATCAGCATCTGCAGGAATATAATAATTCTTCGGTACATACGTGAAATTTTTGTCGGAAGAAGAAGCAACAACTTCAACCTGACCGAAAAGCTTGGCTTCTTTGATGGCTTTTTTTGCCCATACACCTGTTTCAAGGTAAGCTGCCTTTGTCTTCAATAAATTATAGGGTACCATACAGAACTGAAGGCTGGCGCCTCCTCCCAGAAATAAAACATGGTAATTTGCAGGAATGTTCAGCAATTCTTTAAAAAGGGATACAGCTTCATCAATGATGACCTGAAAATCCTTGCTGCGATGGGAAATTTCAAGTAATGACATCCCGATTCCATTCAGATCAAGGATTGCTTTTGCTGAATTTTCAATGGCTATTCGTGGCAACACGGAGGGACCGGCGTTAAAATTGTGTTTCTTCATAAAGATTGAGTGTTAAAAGTTATATATATTAATGTTTTAGTGGTATGCCAAAGAACGAGCAAAGATAAAATAAAATAGCTTCTAAAATCAAATATTCCAATGAAAAAATTATTGAATTTCCTGCCAATGCAAGGAATTTACTTGTTTCTTGCATCAACACTTTCTATAAAGTTCCACCGGTTGTTTTCAAACAGAAATCCATCATAGACATCTCCTGCCGGAACGAGTAAAGGTACCTTTCCTTCTGTTCCCTCAACAGTTATAAGCCGGTCACAAACAATCATGGATGCTTTCGAATGTTTCTCCTGGAAAGTCTTCTTTGCGGGATTCCATTTTTTTCCTCTTGAGAGTGCTTGTTCTTCATAACGTAAAACCATAGTGGTGAGGGGTGAATATTTGAATATCACCCGTTTATTTTCCCCGTCTTTATATTTATTGAATATTTTTTTTCCAAAATGAGGAAAATCATGATCATCAAAAGTAAGGATCTCTATGATCTTCTGCATCTCAGAAGGATTTTTAGCTTCCCATCCGAGCAAGGTATAGATCATCCCGGTTTCCGGGTTTTCCGGAATGATCTTGTAATATAAGGCCCCATACCAGCTCCCTGAGGTTAATGAGCAGTGTTCGGGATCAGGAATGGAATCGGAACGATCTTTAAGTTCAATGATCCTGAAAGTATTTTTTTTGTCTTTTACAAGGATCTGAATGAAGCAGAAGAAGAGGTTTGATCCATCGGTAAAGGGGATGTTCCAGTTATAGATCCGGAACTTTTTGTCCCCGGACGTCATCTTGGAAAGTTTATTCAGTGAATCAAATGGATAATTAAACGATCCGGGCAATTCAATAGCTTTTTTCAACGTTTCCCTGAAAATAAGGTTCAGGGATTGACGAATGGAATCCTTATCAGACTTCTGAATTTTTCGATTCAGGGATGCCAATGAATCTTCCAGGAGAGATAAATTCATGGACTCCTGGGATCGCCCGGATATTGGACAAAGGGTAAAAAACAGAATAAAGAAGGTCAGGTAACAAGCAAGTCTGGACACCTTTAAGAAAGTTTAGGTCAAAGGTAATTGGTTATTTTTGTTCCTTTAATTTTACCGCAAAGATACTCAGGATGGAATTGAACAGCAAAATAGAGTCATTTGCCTTACTTGGCAACTTTCTTAAAGATTTTCTGAATGAAAAAGACAAGCGAAAACATCTTTTGTTTTCAGAATTATCAGATGCAATCGCACAGGCAGAATTGAAGAATCGATGGTTTACTAATGAATTTGTCTGTCAGGCATTGCGAACATGGAGTACCTGTCTGAGGAAGGAAGAATTGGAAAAATGGCTGGATCCATATTCACCTCAATTGAAGAACATTACTACCGGGAAGAAGGTCGCAGTGATCATGGCCGGGAATATTCCTTTGGTCGGGTTTCATGATTTCATTTCTGTTCTTTTTTCCGGAAACCATTTCACCGGAAGGCTTTCATCCGATGATGCGGAACTATTACCGGCACTGTCCCGGCTCCTGATTCATTTTAATTCTCAATGGGCAGAGCATATTACTTTCACTAAAGAACGACTGACCGGCTTCGACGCCGTTATTGCAACTGGCAGCAACAATTCTTCAAATTATTTCAATTATTATTTTTCAAAAGT
>CAZUYY010000197.1:0-5406 GCA_964624935.1 uncultured Prolixibacteraceae bacterium | reverse complement strand
AGTTTCCATGCTTCATGCTGGCGTTCTGATGAAACTCGGAGGCTATGGTTGTTTCCGTGTAGCAGTATTTTTATTACCGGAAGCTGCTCACCAACTGGCATGGATCTTTATCATTCTCACCACCATCAGTGTTATATATGGTGCATTCGGTGCCCTCTGGCAGAAAGATCTTAAGTACATCAATGCTTATTCCTCTGTCAGTCACTGTGGTATGGTTTTGTTTGCCATCCTGATGTTCAATAAAACAGCCATGACGGGGGCAGTTTTGCAAATGATATCCCATGGGATCATGACAGCTCTCTTCTTCGCCTTGATCGGAATGATCTATGGAAGGACCCATACACGATATATTAATGAAATGGGAGGTTTGATGAAAGTAATGCCTTTCCTGGGTGTTGCATATGTGATCGCCGGTCTTGCATCCCTTGGCCTTCCGGGGTTCAGCGGATTTGTTGCTGAGATGACGATCTTTTTTGGGGCATTCCAGCATACGGATACCTTTCACAGGGTTGCAACCATAATTGCTGTTTCTTCCATAGTAGTAACAGCAGTTTATATTTTGCGTGTTGTGGGTATCCTGTTGCTTGGTACGATCAAAAATGAACATTATGAGCATCTTGGTGATGCGAAATGGTATGAACGGCTGAGTACCGGTGTTCTGATTTTTGGAATTACGGCAATCGGGTTAGCACCATTATGGTTATCAAATATGATAGGCGGTGGCCTGGGACCCATCATTCAGCGATTATTGATGGCAACCCCGATTCACTAACTATCTCTCTTTAACCCTCTCCATCTGAAGAGGCGTTTGAGTGGAATGATAAAATTGAAAAAAAAGATAGTATCAATAAATTTCAGACCGATGTTTATAATGAGACATGAATTACTGCTGGTTGCCATCACGGTAATTCTTTTACTTGTCGAGATCTTTCTGCCAGAAGACAAGAAACATAAGATTATTCTCACTGCCATAATTCTGATGGCATTGGTCACGATTGCCGGTTTTATCCCCGGACCGACCGGGGTACTTTTCGGCGGGATGTATGGAACTTCACCCCTGATCCTTTTAATGAAGAACATCCTGAATATCGGAGTTCTGATCATTTTTATCCAATCAGTTTCATGGCTTAAGCTGAAAGAACAAAAGGACAGGATTGGCGAATTTTTCGTTGTTCTGCTTTCCACACTGATTGGCATGGACTATATGATCTCTTCCGGTGACTTTCTGATGTTCTACCTTGGTCTCGAACTGGCAACCATACCTGTTGCCTCATTGGCAGCATTTGAGCGATTCAAGGAAAAATCAGCGGAAGCCGGGGTGAAACTGATCTTCATGTCAGCACTCTCATCCGGAATTCTATTGTATGGACTTTCAATGATTTACGGCACAACCGGTTCGGTCTATTTCCCTGAAGTCTCGGCTGCTTTCAGTTCTGCTCCCCTACAGATCCTGGCTTTTATCTTTTTCTTCGCCGGTATGGCATTTAAGATCTCTCTTGTGCCATTTCACCTTTGGGCAGCAGACGTTTATGAGGGTGCACCGATCAACGTGACATCTTACCTGTCAGTGATCTCAAAAGGCGCTGCTGTTTTTATCTTCATGATCATCTTATACACAGTCTTCAATAAAATAGCCCTGATGTGGCGGGATGTGATCTATATAATATCCATCCTGACCATGACTCTTGGAAACCTCTTTGCCATGCGTCAGCGTAACATCAAAAGGTTCCTGGCTTTCTCCTCCATCTCCCAGGCCGGGTTCATCTTGCTGGGTATCATCGGGCAAAGCCAGTTAGGGATGACCACAGTACTTTATTTTGTGCTTATTTATATCTTCTCAAATCTCGGCGCCTTTGGAGTAGCTACGATCATTTCCAACAAAACCGGGAAGGAAAGTATCGATGACTACGACGGATTTTACCGGACCAATCCGATGCTTAGCCTGACCATGATGCTGGCTCTTTTCTCCCTGGCAGGTATTCCGCCATTAGCGGGGTTTTTTGGGAAATTTTTCCTTTTCGCTGCCGCGGCAAAACAAGGAATGTACATCCTGGTCTTTATTGCTGTTTTGAACACAATTATTTCACTCTATTATTATCTCCTCGTTGTAAAAGCCATGTTCCTGAACCGGAGCGACCAACCCATTGCTTATTTTAAAAGTGATGGTTACACAAAACTTGGCCTCGCAATATGTATCGCAGGTATCATCATTATTGGTTTCGCAAGTCCTGTTTATGAGTTCATCCTGAAATTTACTTACGGGTTGTATTAATCTTCGGAAAAAAAGATTTAAAAACAGCTGTCTGCAAGAGACGGCTTTTTTTGTCAACGGGTTATTTGTAAGTTTGCACTGCAAGAAAAACAAAATACTATGGCGTTGAATAATGGCAAACATATTATTACCGAAATAGAAGGAGTTCGGTCGACAGTAGTCGAAAAAGGCTTGAATGAAAACCGGTGTCTTTTTTTAAAGGAACTTCTCCAGCAGAACGGATTTAAAGTTAAAATGGAAAAAGAAAAAGCCAAAGACGGAACTCCGCTTGAAACATGGATACTTGGAGTCACAGATATACTTTTTAACCCGGTGATCAGGGTTTATGAGCAAAAAGTATTCCGCACCGATGGCCATCCTGTCACTCCTGCATATTGGAATCAATGGGCAGTAGACCCTGATCTCCCTTATTGGATGGTGACAAAATAAATTCCTCATGGCAAAATTCTGGAAAATATTCTCCATAGCTGTTGTCTTGATGTGGTTTTTCCTGGGATTTTAGCTGCTGTTAAGTCATAGGTTTGATGGACTGACTAAAGAGATCAGGGTTATCTTTGCAGTTTTCATGTTTCTTTACGGAAGTTGGCGGCTTGCAAGGATTATCGTCAGAGATAGGGAAGAGAAAGAAGAAGATTAGCGGTAAATGTCCCGTATGATATTACAAATCCGGCGATAATAGCCATAATAATTTGGTGTTGAGAAAAATAAATTTAATATTTTTGTGTTTAATCAAGAGGAAAATCTATTAGCTTTGACGCATTAATTCCCTGAAAGATGAAAATACCCTTGATTTCCGGTTTACCGGTTTTTTTTATCGTTTGTGGAATTCTCCTACTCACAGGCTGTGGAGGTGGTATAAAGCCGACAGATACCGATTCTCCTACATCGGGTACTTTTAAAATCGGGATCGATGATTCTTACACACTACTTATAGATGCAGAGTTATATGCTTTCCAATCGCTTTATCCCTATTCTAAAATTGATACATTTTGCAGGACTGAAGCTGATATTGTAAATGCATTTATGAAGGATTCAATTACACTGATGGTCGTTAACAGGAAACTGACAAAGGATGAAGAAACCCGGTTAAATGCACAGCAAATTTACCCGAAAACCACCAAAGTAGCATACGATGCTGTGGCATTAATTGTAAACAAGGAAAACCCTGACACCACATTATTCTACGATCAGGTTAAAAATATTTTTGA
This sequence comes from uncultured Prolixibacteraceae bacterium, assembly GCA_964624935.1. Lineage (GTDB taxonomy): Bacteria > Bacteroidota > Bacteroidia > Bacteroidales > FEN-979 > FEN-979. The sequence continues at coordinate 1,926 of CAZUYY010000197.1, read as the reverse complement.
AGGAAAGATCAAAACATGGGAAGAAATAGATCCAAAATCGAAGTTAAAAGATCTAAAAATCGTTTTCGATAATTATAAATCTTGCAACACAAGGTATTTTCGTGAAAAATTCAATCTTTCAAAATTACCGGATGTGTGTTACGCAGAGTTAGACAATAAGGACGTAATTAATTTTGTTGAGAACAACAAAGCAGCAATGGGAGTTGTCAGCGTTAATTGGGTCAGCGATAAAAATGATACAGTTTCTCATTCATTTCTGAACAGGGTAAAAGTCGTGGGTATTAGTCCGCCAGGCAGCACAGATCCTCATGGTGAATTTTTTACTCCACATCCGGCATACATTGCAGAAGGCACCTATCCCTTCACACGGGAAGTTTATTGTATCAACCGTCAGGCATATATAGGTCTGGCTTATGGGATTTCTTCTTTTATTGCAGGAGAAAAGGGTCAACTTATCGTATTACATTCAGGGATGGTTCCTGCTGCCATGCCTGTAAGACTCATAGAAGTGAAACATTAAATCGTAGGAGAATAATTTATGACAAGGATTTTTATACCGATGATCAGGATTGCATGTTTGTTAATTATTTTGTCCGGCGGCTTCCGGATTCAAGCCCAGGACATTCAGGCTGCCTCTAAGCTTACGAGGGCAGAACGGTTTGAAGATGCAAGTTCAGCCTTCAAAGCCCTTCTACTGAAGGATCAGCATAATGGGGATATTTATTATTATTACGGAGACAATTTCCTTCAGGAATACTATTCTGATACGACCAATAATTCATTCAAAGAGTTGTCAGACTCTGCAAAGATACTTTTCACTAAAGGAATTGAAACAGATCCTGCAAACCCGTTAAATTATATTGGCAATGGACAAATTGCCCTGATGCAGAAAGATCTCCCCAAAGCCCAGCAAAACTTCTCCAAAGCGATTTCACTTCTTCCTTCTAAGGCAAACAAAAATATTATAATGGCCCCGGATAAACAAGCAACAGTTTACATAAGACTTGCCAATGCATATATAAAAGCCGGCGTATACGATACTGCAATAGTTTACGGATCCTTAAGGACAGCGGAAAAACTAAACACTAAAGATTATGACCTTTATATCGTTAAAGGCGATGCTTACATCTTTATGCAAAATGATGGATCAAAGGCTATCTTTAACTACAACATTGCCCAGAGCCTGAATCCAAAATCCCCCTTTGCAAAACTCCGTGTGGGGCAATTGTGGATGCGCGCAAGAAATTACAACGATGCCCTCACTTATTACCAGGAAGTGGTTAAGATCGACTCAACCTTTGCACCTGCTTACCGTGAACTTGGATACTTGCTTTCGCGTGCCAACCGGAATGACGAAGCCCAGCAGAATTACAAAAAGTTTCTCCGGTTATCCGGAGGCAACACAACTGCACGAATCCAATATGTAAATACGCTGATCGATCTTAAAAATTATAAGGAGGCAATCAACCAGCTTAATGAGATCCTACGAAATGATACCACCAATAATGACCTGAACCGGGCATTGGCTTATTCTTATTATGAAACCGGGCAGTATGATAAAGCTTTGATGTATAGCAAAAAATTCTTCAGCCGGGCAAAACCTGATAAGATACGTCCTACCGATTATGTTTACCTCGGGAGATCGTACGCCAAAACAAAACAGGACTCCCTTGCTCACATATATTTAATAAAAGCTTATCAAATGGATACTTCCCGTTATGACCTGCTTTCAGAAGCTGCAGTATCAATGATGAAACTCAAGAAATACGATAAGGCAATTGATGATTATAACCAAAAGATTGCCCGGAACAAAGCTGTTCCCGGTGATTATTTTTATTTAGGACTCGCATATTATAACACAAAGAATTGGGGGAAAGCTGATAGCACATTAAAGTATCTCAGCACATTAGTACCCGATCAATTGCA
>CAZUYY010000196.1:0-5409 GCA_964624935.1 uncultured Prolixibacteraceae bacterium | reverse complement strand
ATCATAGAAGGCCATTTCGGGTTCGACCATCCAGAATTCAGCCAGATGACGGGGAGTATTTGAATTTTCAGCGCGAAAGGTCGGACCGAATGTATAAACCAGTGATAAGGCCAATGCCCCAATTTCCGCCTGGAGTTGTCCGGAAACAGTAAGTTTGGTCTCCTTGCCAAAAAAATCTTCGCCAAAATCAACGGAACCATCGGGTTTCAATGGAGGATTTTTCGGATCGAGAATGGAAACACGAAACAATTCACCCGCTCCTTCTGCATCCGACCCTGTAATAATGGGTGTCTGGAGGTAATAAAATCCGTGATCATTAAAATATTTATGAATGGCAAATGCCATGGCATGCCGGATCCGTAAAATGGCACCAAAGGTATTGGTACGTGGACGCAGATGTGCTATCTCGCGAAGAAATTCAAAGGAATGTCCTTTCTTCTGCAGGGGATAGGTCGTTGCATCGGAAGTTCCGTAAACAACGATCTCATTTGCCAGGAGCTCGACCGGCTGCCCCGATGCGGGTGAATCAACAAGAGTCCCTTTGACTTCGATGCAGGCACCGGTGGTGATCTGTTTCAGCAGCTCTTCACTGAATCTTGAGACCTCTGCAACAACCTGAATATTATGAATGACTGATCCGTCATTCAGGGCTATAAAATTGATATTTTTATTTCCTCTTTTCGTCCTTACCCAACCTCTGACCAAATATGCTTTTCCTGTTTCCTTCGACTTCAGCAAATCCCTGATTTTCATCTGTTGCATCTTTTCCATGTGAACCCCGTTGTTGAAGGCGCAAAAATACGGGAAATAACGGTTTCCGGCAACGTGTTTTTTGCTACTTTTACATCTTCATTAATGAGCTGTTTAAGATCAGGGTGACAATTATTTTTCAAACAGCCCGTAAAAGCTGGTAAAAACAGAAAGATGCAAGCCTCCTTTGAAATAGCTCCAATTAAATCCTGGTTACCCTTCAAAAAATTACCGCTGGTCATTGCCGGCCCTTGCAGCGCTGAGTCAGAAGAACAGATAATGTCAACAGCAAGGGAACTGGCAAAGATCCCACAGGTCAGGGTTTTTAGGGCAGGTCTTTGGAAACCGCGGACGCGTCCAAGCTCATTCGAAGGTGTCGGCAAGCGTGGCCTTCAGTGGCTTGCTGAGGTGAAATCCGAAACAGGCCTTCTCACCACCATAGAAGTTGCCAATCCCAAACATGTCGAAGAGGCGTTAAGGCATGGGATCGACATCTTATGGATTGGTGCACGCACTGTCGTAAACCCTTTTTCCATCCAGGAGATCAGTGAAGTCCTTCATGGCGTGGATATTCCTGTGATGGTTAAGAACCCATTGAACCCCGACATCAATATCTGGATTGGCGCACTGGAAAGACTGAGCCAGGCTGGCATCCGGAAACTTGTTGCCGTTCATCGCGGATTTTCATTTTTTACTCACACACCTTACCGGAACTCTCCCATGTGGGAAATCCCAATCGAACTGAAACGGTTGTATCCTGGCTTGCCTGTCCTCGTCGATCCCAGTCATATCTGCGGAGAAACCAGTTTACTGTTTCCTGTATCACAAAGAGCACTTGATTTAGCTATGGACGGGCTGATGATTGAATCCCATATCCGGCCGGAAGAAGCGCTTACTGATAAAAAGCAGCAGATCACTCCTGGAAAATTGAAAGATTTGATTTCCGGTCTGGTCATCCGCAAGGAACACGGAAACATCGAATTTGAGAATAAACTGGAAGAACTTCGTTCGGAGATCGACAAGTTGGATGAAGAATTGATTGACATTCTCAGCCGGCGAATGAATATTGTGGAAGAGATGGGGAAATACAAGAAAGAAAATAACATCACCATTCTTCAGTTAAAACGCTGGAGCCGAATCATTCGCAGCCGCGTGGAGACCGGCGTAAAATTGGGGCTGACAAGGGAATTCCTGCTAAAACTGCTTGAGGTGCTGCATGAAGAATCTATCCAACGGCAGACAGAAGTCATGAACAGCAAGGATCAGTGATTTACAACCATTTCCGGATCTTGAAATAAATTACCACGAACAGGGCAATCCCTATCATTATTCCTGAAACAATAAGAGAAGATTGCATGTATTCTCTTATCGGCAACCGGATGACCAACCCGAAAATAGTGACAATAAAAATCAGGGGCAGAAAGATGGAAGCGATAAGGGTGAGAGTCCTCATGATCTCATGGGTCTTGTTGACCTGCAGGGAATCAAAAGTTTTTGAGTACCCGATGATCAGTTCCCGGTCGTCCTCGATGATATCCCAGGCACGTTGGTAAGAATCCATGATATTTCCCCAGTAATCTTCCATATTGTCGGCGAATCCCTTTATAGCTCCACTCTGGAGTTTATTGAAAAGGTTCATCTGGGGCTTTAGGATCGTATTGAGAAGAATGACATTCTTACGTGTAATGGAAATTTTCTCAATGGTTTTTTCCGGTTTCCTGCTGAAAAGTTCCTTACCACAAATATCTACTGATTTGTCCACCAGGTCCACCAGTTTCCTTGTATCCATAAGAACGAATTCAAGGATCCTGTACAACAAACCATCACTGGATCCCACTGCCATCTTTTGTTCCTCAAGTGTCTTATGTTGCTCCTGTTTGAAAAGCTGTTTGATCAGCCAGTGTGATTTGCCGATGGTGATCAGGAAATCTTTCCCCCAGAAAACCTTGATCTCTTTGGCTTCCACGAATTCTTCCTGTATATCCATTGACGGGAAATGGAGGATCAGAAAAAGATAATCGTTGTAGATGTCGATCTTGGGCCTGAGGTTTACAATGCTTTTACAGTCTTCGATATCAAGTGGATGAAAATGATAATAATCCTGTAATCCCTGTAATTCCTCTTCGGTTGGCCGGAAAAGATGCGACCACCGAAGAGTACCGAGTTTGATCGTCTCAATCATGTCGTGTCGGTTTTATGGAAATGATCAGTGTCGAAAAATGATCCAGTCAATTTACACTTCTGATGAATGCAAAGTTGCAAAATATTTACGAGACTAAAATCAATTCGTTCAGCCCTTTCTATTCTTCCACCGGAAAGTCATAATCATGCGCTCAATATCCTTTTTCAGAAACTCGATGACTGGTGCGAGGGAATCATTGTTCGGAACAAGATCGAAGTAAAGAGCTCCTCTGACAAAATTTTTAGTGCTGTCGGTCAGATAAAACTGATAAGTGGAAGCAGCATCAGAACCGGTGATCTCATAAACCAGGCCATAGACATTTTCAACTGTATCAACATATTCACGCTGGCTGATGGCATTGGCCTTCGGGATATGTTTGTTCACCAGGGTGTGTGAATCATTGAGGTAGGTAGCCAGATTATTGTTGATGGTCTTATAACTGATATGAAGCTGGGCATTATAAGGATGGTAAACAATATTAATCCAATAAGGTTCTGCCATTCTTGAGCTGTCGCGAACTATCTTCCCATAAACAGGGTATTCAAAGGTAAAAGGGAATGTGCTGTCAAAAACCCGGTACTCCTTTACCGGAAAATCAATACGATAATACCCACGTGGCTTTGGAATATAGTTATTCCGGCAGGAGATAATAACCAGCGTAATAAATGCTACTAAAATAAAACGGATTATTCTCATTAAACTTTTAATGAACGAATGATGAATTTACGAACGGGCAAATTAAAGAGTAAAGTATAACTTTTGAGCGCCTTTACTACCAACTCATCTCAGCACCTCACAAAATACCAGTTAATCAAATTGTAAATTCGCCAGTTCACAAGTTCGCCAATTGCTAAAAGGGCAGATCATCCTCCGGCATTGTCGTTTCAAGGTTGCCATTTTCCTTATCAACTACCCCGGGTGTACTTGCCTCGGGTGTATCTTCACGTTTCGTCCCGCCCAGCATCGTCAATGAATCGCCAATAATCTCATAAATATACCTTTTCTGACCCTCCTTATCATCATATTCCCGTCTGCGAATCTTCCCTTCGATGAAGACCAAACTTCCTTTTTTCAGGTAATTTTCAGCAACTTCAGCAAGAGCTCTCCATAAGACGATATTATGCCATTCTGTATGATCAGCTCTGACGCCTTCTTTGTTTTTAGAGAATTCTGTTGTCGCAAGTGTAAATGATGCCTTCTTTACCCCGCTTTCCAGACGCATGATATCAGGGTCTTTCCCCAGTCTTCCGATCAGGATTACTTTATTAATTCCGTTTGCCATGATTTTCTGTTTTTTAATAAATACTCTGTGAACAAAAGTACAAATAATGTCCGGCCGGTTTCATTATTTTTCTATTAATCGGTCAAAAATGAAAAGGTAACATGATTTATGAAATTATTTTTTCCGGTTAAGGATATTTTATCGCCATTATGTAAGAAATGGCATCAGGATAAGTGTAATTGATAACCCCACGAGGATAACAATTGAGCTCCATCCGATAATATTTTGTGCAGGTTTATTGATATATTTGCCCATGATCTTTTTGTTATTTACAAGCAGGATCATACAGATTAGTACGACTGGAAGAAGCAGACCGTTAAGAATCTGCGACCATAATGTGATGGCGATCAGCGGAGCGTTTGGAATAAGTATAATGAGCATCCCAATCACGATAATGCCTGTATAAAGCCAATAAAATTGCGGAGCTTCTTTCCATTTCTTGTCAATCCCTGCCTCGAAACCAAATGCCTCGCAAACATAAAAAGCCGTGGCAATCGGTAAAATAGTGGCAGAGAAGATAGACGCTATGAACAAACCAAAGGCAAACACCTGCGAGGAAACCGCACCGGCCAATGGCTTTAGGGCCAGTGCTGCATCTTTTGCCTCGTTGATAACAATGTTATTAACATGGAGAGTCGAAGCGCAGGCTACTATTATGAAGAAAGCCACTACTACCGTTGCGATGCAGCCTACAATAATATCGAGCAGGATGAATTTGTACTGTCGTATCTTTAACCCCTTTTCGATGACGCTTGATTGCATGTAAAACTGCATCCAGGGAGCGATGGTAGTACCGATAAGCCCGATGATCATTTCGATGCTTTGTTCATTCATTTTTACCTTCGGATGGATAATCGCCCCGCCTATTTCCTGCCAATGAGGTTTACCCATCAATGCCGAGACAATATACATGAGCAGTGCCACACTGAAGACAAGAAAGATCCGTTCTGCAATCTTGTAATTACCCTTGACGACCATGATCCAGACGATAAATGCTACGATCGGGACAGAGATATACTTGCTTACACTGAAGATCTCAAGACTACCTGCCACCCCTGCAAATTCAGTCGTTGTATTCCCGATATCTGCGATCAACAATCCGATGAAAATAAAGAAGGTGATCTTTACTCCGGCATTTTCCCTGATCAGGTCTGCCAGTCCTTTCCCTGTGACAATACCCATCCGTGCATTCATT
>CAZUYY010000195.1:1480-5428 GCA_964624935.1 uncultured Prolixibacteraceae bacterium | reverse complement strand
TTGATCATAAGTTTGCTTCATCCTTCACCTCTCTCCTCCCTCTTGGGAGAGGGGACGGGCGTGGGGTTCTTCGCTATTTCGCCAGGTATTTACGGAAATATTATTCCATGATAGCTGGTAATATCAACCAAAGGGATATTACTACTGTATGTAGCGTTGATGGCCTGAATGAAATAATTTGCTGCCAGTGCACATCCCCTTGGATTCAGGTGGATACCGTCTAATGAGAATGCCCCTCCTGTAACAAAGGTGGTATTCAGTGAAATTCCATCCCAAATGATCCCTTTTTGTAATTCTTTAAGCTTGGCATTCATATCAACAACACCAAGACCGAAATGAGCAGCCAACGTAACGATAATCTGGTTGTAAGCTGTTGTTGCGGTCTGTAATTTACTGATGTCATTAAGGTTCAGGATAAACTGTTTTGGAATCGGATATGGATGGAAGGTCAGTTTGTTTAGAATTCCCATGCCCATACACTTCAACGAATCCTGGGGAACTGAGAGGAGAACCAATTCACCTGGAACCATTTGCCTTACTTTAAAGGGGTTCGCAGAAGTTGTATCACGAACCAGGAAAGGGTTGGGCCCTGCAGTATAGTGGTAAGGCAACTGGTAAATCGTCATTGCCAGGTTTACTGAGTCGGCCTCTGATTGTGTCAGGACAAGTCCGTTGTAAGGAACGGTGGTAAAGAATGGAATAGCGGTGACATCGGGAATGGTTGAAATGATTCCTTTGGCCCCATGGGTTGTAAGTTCCTGAAGGATTGCTCCCATGACAGACTGGAAGAAGGCCGGGCTGGTAATTGTATCGCCCACCCCACCGGAAAGTGCATAAGAGAGTACGTCATTATCCCCCAGCCACATAGTGAAAAAAGTCGCATTGGCAGCCATAGCATCCCCTAATACTGATGCCGTTGCAGATGTTGCAAACCTGAAAAAATATGGGTTTGCCGTGGGAGGATTAGTCAATAACCCTGCCGGGTTTCCATAACCGGGGGCCAGCATATGGAAGGACTTTGCTCCTGGAACAGCAAAATTATTTACCAGGTAACCCACAGGTGCCAGTGTCGCCATCGATCCTGATATATCGGGCATCGGGCTAAGGGAAACTTTATTGTCGCAACCGGTCACATAACCTAAGATCAGTTTTGGGGTTGAGCCAGTAAATGCGACACCATATTCACTGGGAACCAACGGCTGAACAAATTGTCCTGCACCAACCGTCTTTAATTGCCCTGCAATAAGATTGGGAATGGAATTAAGCTGCCCTGAATGATAGAGTGCCCCATCTGCATAACCTGCCATCAATGAATTCCCGATGGTTATAAATTTTGAGAAATCTGCGGATCCTCTGTACGCGTTGAACTCATTTATCTTTTGTTTGCATGAAGATAAAAGCGCGAGAGAAAGGAGAAAGAAAATTATTTTTTTCATAATGATCACGATTTAAGGTTAAAAATTGTAGGTTAAACCAATCCCGGGCATGTAAATGGCAGTTTTATAAATTCCTGCAAAATTATCATTCACATCATTGCCATTCCTTTGCAGCCCCATCAGGTATTCAAAGGCAGCATCGATACTAAATCCTTTTAAGGGATAAATTGACAAACCACATGTCAGGCCAATCTCATTTGAACTGGGTACCAGCGGGTCAACATAATCATCTTTAACAGGAGAAGGATCATAATAGGCGCCAGCCCTTACTGTAATTAAAGAATTGATCTTATATTGAGCTCCAAGGCGGGTGATAAGTCGGTTTGAATAAAGTTTAGCAGATGCCTGATGGGCCGGAACCGCAGATGTTGGAGTCTGGAAATTAAAAATTAACGAATCATAAGCATTCCAGAATACATAATTCAGATCGAGTCCGATCATGAAATGTTCATTGATCTCATAAGAAACACCCAAATCAAGGTTTGCAGGTAAAGGAAGAGAAACATCGACCTTGTTAGCCGGAAATTCTGTGGCTAAAGATGCAGGTACTGTGAAGGTTGCATCTCCATTTTTTACTGACATGTCGATCTTCGAACGGTAATCAATCCCAATACTCAGACCTTTTAATGGATGTACCATAATTCCTGCATTGAATCCATACTGAACCGTACTGCCTTTAATGTTCACCTTTCCATCCGTGCTATCGTGCCCACTTATCGGAATGGCTTTGTTGAGATCTACACTACCATAGGAAATAACCAGTCCTGCTCCTATACCAACAATATTCCCGAATTTATAGGAAACCGTTGGCTGGAAAGTGAAGGCTTTAAATGAAATGTTCTGGATAATGTATCTGCCTTTCCAATCGTCCGGCCATGCAATGCTCAGGCCGTAGGGTGTATTCACTGCGATTCCTATGCATAAATCCTTTATCGGCTTATAGGCTGCATAGAAATAAAGTGGATAATTCAGTTGGTTTTTGATCTCTTCCTGATAATCCTCATCTTTGGATTGGAATGTGGTACGTCCCATCAGGAACGTCATTCCTCCCGAAAAGCTGAATTTGGAGTCGATAAAAGACGCTCCTCCCGGGTTGTAAAACAGCGCACTGGCATCATAACTCAGGGATGTACCGATGAGTCCCATTCCGATGTTTCGCTGGCTGTGCAACCCAACCTGGTAGCCGCCTGCAAAGGAATTCAATGTTATTATGCATAAGCATAACAACAGAAAGGTAACTTTCCTCATAAAATTTGTTTTTTGGTTAATAATGCGTGCAAGATACAAAAAAATAATAAAATGACTTTTTTCTTTTCAACCTAATACCCAATACCCAATACCAAATACCAAATACCAAATTTCCCTGTACCTTTGCATATCTAAATTAATCTGTTTTTTATCGAACGCATGGCAATAAAAGTCGGAGACAAAGTCAAATTCCTTAATGCTACCGGCGGAGGAGTGGTTTGTAAGATAATTGACAGCCGGTTGGTTTCGGTTGCGATCGAAGGAGGATTTGAGATCCCTGTTCAGACGAGTGAATTGCTGGTAATTGAGTCTGCGGATCCAGGATCACGGTTTTTTTATGAATCATTTGATGTACCGGTTAAGCCTGAGAGAAATACTCCGGCAGATTATCCTTCCGACATTCCGGAAGATCTTCCAAAAAGTGTAATAAACTCAAGACGGTCAGAAGATATTTCCCTCCTGTTTGTTCCACACGATCAGAAATGGCTGATCACGGGTCATATAGATATTTATATCGTCAACAATACTTCTTTTGATTTGATCTATAATCATTTCCGGAAAGAAGATGACGGGCATTGGTCAGGAGTCAATTACGGGTCGATGGGCTCCGGCACACGCCTGCTTATAGCAACGATAACCCGTGATGAACTTCCATTGTGGACAGAGGGTTGCCTTCAGTTTCTTTTTCATAAGGAAAGATGCAATGAGGTGCCCCGACCCTTCAATGCCGAGTTTTCAATCACAGGGAAGAAATTCTATACCGAACAGAACTACCGGGATTCCATATATATTTCAGGAAAGGCTATTATAGTAAAGATCGCGACTATTAACACAGAACCTGAAAAAAAGGATGCCCTGAAACCTGTTTCTGAAGTAACCGGTCGTGCCCTCGTGAATTCAGATGATTTTATCATGAGACATAAAACAGGGGAACGGGAAGCCGAAGTTGACCTGCATATCCATGAACTGGTAGATGATCCTTCAGGTTTTGAAAAAGTTGAGATGTTGGAGTATCAAAAGAATTATTTCATCAGATGTCTTGAGAGCGCTATTGCCAATGATTTCCTAAAAGTGACTTTTATACATGGTGTCGGAAATGGAGTTCTCAGGGAAGTTCTTATGGACCTGCTGAAAGAAAAAGAGGGCATCGAATTTTTCGATGCCCCCATGCAAAAATACGGTGTCGGTGCCATTGAAGTGCATATCCGGCACAACCGTTAATCTTTAATTATTCACGGCGACCTTACAGATGTGTACTTGTCCG
>CAZUYY010000195.1:0-1470 GCA_964624935.1 uncultured Prolixibacteraceae bacterium | reverse complement strand
CCGCCGGCCTGCATTCTAAGCATGTAAATACCTGAGGGCAGGTTGCTGGCATCAAGTGTGCATTCCTGGTTCCCGGCAGGGAAATTTCCTTCATTATACGACCTGACAATCTGCCCGGTTGAGTTATATAAGTACAGAACTACATTTTCCGGCTTTATCAGGTAAAAAGTCACTCTTGCTTCATCCCTGAATGGGTTCGGGTAAACTTTCATGCCGTTCTTTTCAAACTGTTCAATTGCAGCAGGCCAGTCCATTTTCAATTCTGTGGGATCTGAGTATCCAAATGAGCCGCCCTGTCTGATAGTCTGTCCTGTGGAAGAAATCAGCTCATAACCGCCGTTTCCGTGAACACAACATATTCCTGCCCCGGTTGTATCATAGATGGTAAAGGTATAGCAACCTCCCCCATTTAAATGTACCGTATCTATGTATGTATGGTTGCGTATACTATAAGGTCCTCCTGAATCAATGACAGTGCCCAAATAATTCTTGAGATTCCATGTGGTTGCATGGGGTAAAGTGTCTGTATGCAAATACAGGAGGGCATAGTTTGTGGTAGCAGGAGCGGTCACAATGGTAGCAGTGGTCGTATCATTTTTTGGATATTGATCCTGAACATTATTTACAAGGTCTGTATAGATCAGTAATTTGTTCGTTGGGAGCACTGAAAAGTTATAGGCGGGAAGTGATACGACAGTTTGCTGCAATGTTGCAAGGCTTCCGTTCCAGGTATAGGTAGCCAGATTTCCGTTGTTCACGGTATAGTTAATGGTCATGGATGTAACGGTATTATTTCCGTTATTCCGGATGGTCACCACCGGAGCTACACTCCCTGAACAATTGGTGGGCGATATATTCGAGGCTGACATCAACTGAACATCATTGTTATAGGGCATCGTAAGTGGAATAGAATCAGTACTATTGCCTGCCTGCTGAACAGACTTATTCGTGTTATTCTGGATAAAACCTACTGCACTGAGTTGGCTTAATGAATATACGTTTGCCAATTTCCATGAACCCTGGACGATAAAATAATCCCCTGGCTGAAAGGATGTCGGAAGGACAGTTCCTGCTGCGGTGGGAAGCATCTTTTTCATGACGTTGTAAAAATCCGTTTCTCCATTGGAGCCTGGAGGAGTGGTAAAATGGATGTGTTTTTCAATAATCACTAATTGTGCAACTAATGCCCCGCTGAAAGCCTGTGTGCATTGGCCGACCATATTAACAAAAATGGTGTCATTTCCGGAAGAAAGCCATTGGAACATGGAGATTGTAAAAGGCGATGGAACGGCATATTCAGCATCAATCATTGCCTGGGTAACATTTGCGGGTGCACCTGTGTAACTCGAACCTGTGGGTGCAACACCATCCATGAAGCAAAAGGGAACTGCATTAACACTGTAATAGGTTACCCTTGCTGCCACGTCTGTCGCGTTCTGCGACCACATCGGGTCAACGCCGGGCCAACTG
>CAZUYY010000194.1:0-5464 GCA_964624935.1 uncultured Prolixibacteraceae bacterium | reverse complement strand
GAGAAATTCACCAACGTCAATATTAACAGGACACACCTCTTTACATAGTCCACATTGATTGCATGTGGAAATGAATCTTGTCGCCAATGTAGCATTGCCATCCAGGGAACTTGGGTGTATCGTTACCTCAACCTCTTCAGTTATCCGTTTAGGAAACTTTTTAAAATAGTTCATCAATGGCGAGTAATGAACACAGGCATCGCAGGCGCACTTAAGACAACGTTTCGCTTCTGCTAATGCTTCATCCTTAGAATAGGCATTGCCGTTCCCGGGTAGCACAGTTTCGCAAGGAACAATCCGTATTATCTCAGGACGAAGTTTTGTTCCGCCGGTAAACGCCGGATGGTTCATTTTGCCTGTTTTCAAATAAGTCTCGACAGCATTTGATGCATTCAGACCATGAGCAATTGCATGCATCGTATCGGCACCGGTAAGCATGCCTCCCAGAAAAACACCGGGTCGTGTACTGGCAAAAGCACCCTCCCCGCTCCCGGAAAGACCAAAATCATTTCCTCCTTTGCCCGCTGCTATATATATTGCATCAAAATTCAAATCATCTAAAGATAGAATTTCAGTATTAAGGCGGAGGGTATAGTTCTCATGCATGAATTGCTGTTCAATATCCTTGAGAAACAGTTCCGGTGCGAGCAGGTCATAAAGATGACCGCCGATACGCCCGGACTTTTCATAAACTATAACGTTATATTTTTTTGTCGTGAGCCTGAGAGCACATGCCAGTCCGCTGATCCCAGCACCGATTATCGCAATTTTCTTGTCTTTCGGCGGCATATTGTACTGATCAGGAGCAGTATTGCGCGCATGATCCATGGAGGCCTTTTCAAGTAATTTCATTGAAATCGAACCGCCGGCATCCTTCAAAGAACATACATGCTTACACGGCTCCCCGCATAGTGCTATCACTATGCCGGGAAATCCGACAACCTGCTGGTAAGTCTTAAAAGCTATATTGAACCTGCCTTGCTGCAGCTTCCCGGTAAAATCACGGACATCAAGGTTAAACGGACATTCTGCTGTACAAAATGCGGGTTCAAACTGCAGGCAATCAGCAACTAATTCGTTTATGTATGTCATAAAGAACCGTTAGAAGAATCTCTCTCCTGCAGCCCCCAAAGGTTCAAAGAAATCGTTACCTCCATAAGGTACCGGGTTTGCTTTGATGTTTTCAAGTTCATCATAAAGATCAGAGCCAAGGAAATATTTTTTTGGAGGCATGATCTTTCCACCGGCTGCAAGGATATCGAGTCCTTCTTTCACCTTTTCTTTGGTTGCAGGCATTTCGAAAACTCTGACTCCACAGGCATTGTAAATGGCATTTAATACGGCAACATGTCCTGAGGCCTGGAAAGCTTCCGAAGCACCTGATGATCCAAAGGGCCCCGTAGTGTCGTTGCTTTCATGATAGAGAAGAATAATGTCATCCGGAATATCCTTGATGTAAGGTACGCCACTCGTTGCAATGTTTGTATGTTTTTTTACATCTTCATAATTCTCAGAAAGTGCGAAACCAATACTATGGGATATGCCGCCATAGGCCTGACCATTGACTGCATCTATGTTTCCAATCTTGCCTACATCAGACACACAGACGAAGCGGGTAACCGTGGTTTTTCCTGTTCTAGTATCGACTGCAACCTCAGCCATGTTAAGAGCATAAGTGAATGCAGGCGTGGGATCACCGATGCCCGTATTCGGGTCAAGGCGGCTAAGACCTTCGGTGACCATATTCATAAATTTGCCTTCATATTTTGTCGGTATCCCTTCTTTTACCATCTCTTCATACGTCCTGAATGTACCGTCATTCTTTCGCATGGCATCCATTAGTTTTCCGGCAGCGATTATGGTGGCATGACCATTCATATAGTGTGAACGGCTGCCGGCCGACATCCCGCTATCGGGACAAAGTTTGGTATCACTCTGAATGAGCTTGATTTGTTCAGGTGTTACTCCAAGCGGCTTCAATGCCTCCAGGGTTACCATCAGGGAACCGATATCCCCCCCCTGACCAAGTTCCTGCCAGGTATCATATTTAGTTATTGTATTATCGGGATTGAGTTCTAAAGCAACTGTTGCGTTGTCTGTCGGCCCTTCTGAGACGTTGAAGCCACCCCATGCAAGACCCACGCCACGGCGAAGCTCAGGAGTATCTTTCTCCTTTGCTTCTTTCACCGCTTTGTCATAATACGGCTTCATCATCTTCATCATATTTTCCATCGGATATAACCTGAACGGACGACTGTTTATGTTGGTGTCGCCGGGTCTGGCAATGTTTCTCCAGCGGAATTCAAACGGGTCTATTCCTGCTTTTTCAGCCAGCATATCCATAAGTGCCTCACTCATCGTATAAGCCTGGGGCGAACCGTAGCTCCGGTAAGCAGTGCCGAAATTGTGATTGGTGGTTGCTATGCGTGAAAGGCCTGCCACATTAGGTACCTTGTAAGGGAAGAAAGCAAACCGTACCTGTTTTGTGATGACATCATCACCGCCAAAGGAGTAGGCACCCTCATCCATCCCGAATTCAAATTCGGCAGCAGTTATTTTCCCGTCTTTATCGCAGCCAACGCGTCCATTGGAATGACAGGGACGACGTTTCCCTGAGAAATGATGATGCTCTTCATAAGTCATGGATAAGGCGATCGGCATTTTTGTCACCATTGCTGCCGCTGCAGCAAGACAAATGTCACCGGCATGGGTGGACCAGCCAAAACTGGCGCCTGTCGGGTTCATGATAATCCTGATTTTATTTCTTGGTATGCCAACGGAACTGCCTATACGGCCAATGGATGAATAAACGCCTTGAGACTTGCAATGGATTGCAAGAAACCCATCTTCATCAAAGTAAGCCTGCAGTGGATCGCCTTCGATGGAAAGATGAGGTTCACGGGTAGCGAAAAAGCTTCCCTCTGCACTGTAGGCGGATTGGTCAATAATTTCACCCACTTTTGTTGCATCTTCGAGCCCTGCCCCTTTCAGAACAGGCTGCATTGCGAAAATATTTGGTGTATCTTCGTGTATGCGCATGGCATCTGGCATAACAGCATCCAGGTAACTTAAATATTCCGGAAGTTTTTCAATTTCAACTTTGACTTTTGCTGCTGCCTCGCGGGCGTGATCCTTGGTGTCAGCCGCCACAAGAGCTACAGCATCGCCATAACGGAAAATCCTGTCATCACAAAGAACTTTCCGGCTTGGTACCATAACAGTACTGCGTTCATGAAAGTGACCCTCAGCCATAATATTTGTTCCGCCGGCAGCAAGGATATCTTTGTATGTAATAACTTTAATTACACCCGGCATTTTTTCTGCTTCACTGAAATCAATATTCAGGATCTTAGCATGATGTGCAAGCCTGGGCTGCACCATCACTACATGCAGGCATTCAGCCGGCATCTTGAGTTCCTGGTCATCGCCATAGTCTGCAAGACCGCAGACTTTTGCAAGAGCTGTCGGACGGACTACCGGCTTTCCATAATATTCACCATCTTTTGGATTTTTAAAGGAGATATCTTCGATCGTAGCTTCACCGCGCATCACTTTGGCAGCAGCCATGACGGCGTCCACTATCTGCCTGTACCCCGTACAGCGGCAGACATTACGATGTTTCTGGAACCAATCACGCACATCTTCACGTGAAGGATTGTTGTTTTCCATAAGCAAAGCATAAGCCGACACAATAAACCCGGGAACACAAAACCCGCACTGAACGGCACCGTAGTTCATCCAGGCTACCTGGATGGGATGCAGGTGAAGAGGAGTTCCGATCCCTTCAATTGTCAGGATCTGGCTGTATTCATCGACATTGCGGATTTTCTTTGTACAGGCACGGACCAGCTTTCCGTTCAGAATGACGGTACAGGAACCACAGACGCCCTTGTCGCAGCCTATTTTAGTCCCGGTCAATCCAATTCTCCGGATAACATCGGCCAGGGAATCCTTTTCCGGATTGCAGATAAAGATTCGGTTTGCTCCATTGATGTTGAGCCACATTTTTCTTAGATTCATAGACATTTCTCAAAAGTTATTTATAAGGTTAACAAGATAGAGTTATAATTCTTCTTCAAGATAGGAAACCACCGTTTCAAGAAATTTCGGACAAGTAGTATGGAAATACGGAAGCTTTGCCATTAGTTCGGCTCCGCTTAAGTTGCTTCTGTCAAAACCGACGAGCTCATTGCAGTTACTCGTTCCATGTATGCGCTCGAATGTTTCGATAAGCGCTCTTGTTTTATCCCGCGATAACTTTTTAGCTTCCGGGTCCATAGTGTTAGTTGTTCCATATTTAAGTCCGATAACCATCATGGCTCCCGTAAGTGCACCACAGGTTCTCCCGTATCCTCCCAAACCGCCCCCGAAGGGACATGCAATCTTAAGTGCAGTTTCACGGGAAAGCCTCAGATCCTCGCTGAAAGCCGCAAGTACCGCCTGAGAACAGTGAAAGCCGGACTTGAATAATTCTAAAGCTTCTGTGACACGATCTTTACCCATACGACGACTTTTTTCGCGCAGATATCCGCAGATTGAATCGCAAATTTACGCAGAAAAGATTTCAACATAAAATCTTATTAGCTACTTTTGAACGGGTCTGCTGAAATGATGACAGATAACGAAGCATGAAACCAATAGTCATATTTAATTACTGAAAGATGAATTCAAAAATAGACAACCTCCGGTTGAATTATAAGATCTGGCTGGAAACCACAGATCAGATTGGAGTGCTCGGTGAAAAAAAGTGTGAGTTGCTTAAAGCGATCAATGAAACCGGTTCTTTGAATGATGCTATTAAAAAAATGGGGATGACCTATCGTAAGACCTGGGGGAATCTGAGGGAAATAGAAAATAAGCTTGGTTTTCCTTTGATTAAAACTGCCCGGGGTGGCATTGCAGGCGGCAGCACTGTCCTGACGCTTGAAGCGAAAATCATCATCGCTGCATTTGAAGAATTTCGTGCAAAATACGATTCAATAATTCAGAGTGGGTTCGAAACCATTCTCTCCGAAATGAAACAGAAAATCAATTAAGAGTCATTGTTGAAGGTCTTGTCTTCCGGTAAAATATTGATACTTTTGCCTGCGAATTGCAAAAAAATGCAATTGGTTCTCTATAAATTTTAGATGGAATAAAGACAACCCAACTATCAAATAAAACATGAAATTTACATTAAGAGATTTAGGGATTGAACCGGTAAATTCAGGTGCATGTACCGGCAATGGATGGCTTGAGACCCATGGTGAAGAAACCGCTTCATATTCGCCAATGGATGGCACGGTCATAGCAAAAATAAAGAATGCCACACTGAATGATTATGAATATCTTATGACAAAAGCACAGGAAGCCTATCTCAAGTGGCGCATAATTCCTGCACCGAAAAGAGGTGAAGTTATACGTCAGATCTGTGATGCCCTCCGGAAAAAGAAAGAAGCGTTAGGGTACCTTATTTCACTGGAAA
>CAZUYY010000193.1:0-5482 GCA_964624935.1 uncultured Prolixibacteraceae bacterium | reverse complement strand
CGATCCCAGGGCAACATCCGGATTGATCTCATATCTGTTATTATTTTCGATGATATGAACATCCTGGATCCCGAAACAATCGCACGACCGGAGTACCGCACTGGCGTTGTGGGGTTGAAAAATATCCTCCAGAACGACTGTGATGTAACGGGTTCGCTGAAGAATGATCTCTTCAAATTTATTTTTTTTGTTCTCTGAGATGAATCCGGAAAGAAAGGAATATAATTGTTCTTTTTGCCTAAAACTGAGATCCATGCAGCTATTCATTTTTTCAAACCGTTGGTAAAGAGCGACAAATGTAAAAAAATCAAAGGTATATGGCTTTGTATCAAGAAAAAATATAATTTTGCACCTCAAATCAATAAAATACTATGGCAAAGAAAACCGATAAAACAGAGGAAAGGATTGAAGCTGTTGAGGAAGCATTCAGTAAGACCGAACAATTTATTGAAAAGAACCAGAAGATCATCCTGATCGTTATAGGCGCTATCATCGTAGTCGTTCTTGGGTACTTCGGTTTTAAAAGGATTTACCTCGCACCAAGGGAAAAAGAGGCACAATCGCAAATGTTCATGGCTGAAAAGTACTTCGAGATGGATTCAATTACAAAGGCATTAAATGGTGATGGAAACTACCTGGGATTTCTGGCTATCATTGATGATTATAAATTTACAAAATCCGCAAACCTGTCTCATTACTATGCAGGGATTTGTTACCTGAGGAAAGGTGAATTCCAGAATGCAATCGATCAACTGGATAAATTCAGTTCAGGTGACGAGGTGGTCGGTCCGATGGCGCTTGGTGCAACCGGCGATGCTTACATGGAATTGAACAATACGGATAAAGCCATAGACTACTACCTGAAAGCTGCCAATAAAAGGAAGAACGACCTTACTACCCCCATGTTCCTATTTAAAGCCGGAATGGCTTATGAACTGGAAGCTAAAAGCGATCTTGCATTGAAAACTTACACACGGATAAAGACCGACTTTGCAAGGACGAATGAAGGCCGGGATATTGACAAGTACATTGCCAGGGCGAAAGGACTTGCAAATAAATAAAAGGTTAATTGAATGAAGTAAAATATATTTGCGTTCATAATCAATCAAAATAAAGTAAATTGCCTGTGAAATCAGGCAATTTTTTTATGCGGAAACATGAAGAATTTTCCACGAATAGTTTTTTTTGGGACACCCGGGATAGCAGTTACATCGTTGCAAAGCATCGTTGATGCGGGATATCCTGTTACCGGCGTAATTACAGCACCGGATCGCATTTCAGGGAGAGGACTTAGAATGCATCCGTCTCCTGTCAAGGAATTTGCGATCAAAAGAAATTTTCCTCTGTTTCAGCCCGTGAACCTTAAAGATCCCGATTTTCTGGATCAGTTAAGATCTCTTGAGCCCGATCTCCAGGTTGTTGTGGCCTTCCGCATGTTGCCAAAGGAGGTCTGGTCTCTTGCCGGTCTCGGGACATTCAACCTTCATGCTTCATTACTTCCCAATTACCGTGGCGCTGCTCCGATAAACTGGGTGCTGATCAACGGGGAAAAGGAAACTGGGGTCACTACTTTTTTTCTTGATGAAAAAATAGATACCGGCAACATCATCTTCAGAGAAACTATAGCTATTCCTCCTGATGAAACTGCCGGAGGACTGCACGATAAACTAATGGTGGCCGGTGCCCATTTGGTCGTAAAAACTATTCAAGCCATTGAATCAGGGAATGTCCCCTCCATTCCACAATTGGACGTACTGACAATGGGAGCAACTCCATTAAAGATGGCTCCAAAACTCCAAAAAGAAGATTGCCGGATAAATTGGAACAATGATGTGCTGAATGTGTATAATTTCATTCGGGGATTAAGTCCATACCCCGGCGCATTTACTGAATTGATAACTGCAGATGGTACTCCCTTTTATCTTAAAATCTTTAGTGGTCAACAGGAAATTGCTCCCCACTCTTTATCTCCCGGCACTATCAGCAGTGACGGGAAAACCTATCTGAAAATTGCCGTCAGGAATGGTTTTATTCTCCTGTCAGAATTACAACCTGCCGGACGAAAAGACATGGATTCACTAACCTTCCTGAAAGGATATGGCAGACATTTTGATTGAATAGCCTGTCAGCTAAGGCTTTCAGCGCCTTAGTTATTAACAAAAACTTCGATTTATTAACATTTTCAATGGTTTTAAAAAAAAAACACTTGACAAAAATATTAGATGGCTTATATTTGCAGGTGTTTTAAATTAATTATTAACTAAAAAAATCAAAAAAATGAACAAAGCTCAGTTGATCGAAGCTATTGCTTCCGATGCAAAAATGACAAAAGCTGAAGCTAAGAGGGCTTTAGAAGCTTTCGTGACTTCTACCACCAAGGCAATGTCAAAGGGTGAAAGAGTAGCACTGGTTGGTTTCGGTTCTTTCTCAGTTTCTAAAAGAGCTGCACGTAAAGGAAGAAATCCTCAGAATGGTAAGGAAATCAAGATTCCTGCAAAAAAAGTTGTGAAATTCAAAGCAGGTGCTGAACTAACCAAGAAAGTTAAATAAACCAGTTGGTATATTCTTTTACTAAAATCCCTTCACGAGACCTCGTGAGGGGATTTTTCATAAAACAATCCTGAAACGGTATGGGCGATTCGCATCACTGCCTGCATAATTCACTCCGATGCGGGGTCCGGTAATTATTGAATCGGACTGAATTTCATTTCCATTATCTTCAATCCAGATACCATCTTCTTTAGGCTCTTCGGGTTTCTTAGTAAGATCCATTCCCGATTGACTGAAATGAATGCCAAGGATTTTTGATACTTTTCCCGGCCCAAGCCCAAAATCTTCATCAATAGAGTTTTTACCGGTGCGATTGAGCATCTCTTCGATTCCGACAGATGGTTTGATTGCCCGGATTAGCACTGCATCCGGTATTTCTTTCTGATTAGTAACGACATTGAAAAGTGAGTGAACTCCATAACACAGGTAAATATAAGCTGTTCCGCCACAGGCATACATCACTTCCGTTCGTTTGGTACGCCTGTTTCCGTAAGCATGAGATGCCCTGTCCGTGACTCCGGCATAGGCCTCTGTTTCCGTAATGATGCCGCTGGTAAGGATTCCGTTAAGTTGCGTGATCAGTATCTTTCCCAGGAGTTCTTTTGCAATAAGGACAACATTTTCCCTTAAATAAAATGAGCGTGGAAGTAAATTCATCGGCATTTAAAAAATGTAAATATAGGAAATACTTGACTTTTTCTAAGTTTATTACTAATTTCGGTCGTCTTTTTATTTGTTAACCTTAAAAACGCAAACATGAACAAAGCTGAGATGATCGACAGCATTGCCAAAAGTGCAAAGCTGACAAAAGTTAAATCCAGGGAAGCACTGGATTCAATCATGGCTACTGCTACCAAAGCATTGGCTAAAGGTCAGAAAATTTCTCTGGTTGGGTTCGGGACTTTCCTGGTGTACCAGAAGGCTGCAAGGAAAGGAAGAAATCCACAAACCGGGAAGGAAATTAAAATACCTGCCCGGAAAGTCGTCAAGTTCAAGGCAAGTAAAAGTCTTAAAGCATGATTCTGGAAAAGTAAGACAATGGCCCCGCAGAAGCTGGGCCATTATCTTTTATAGCCCGGCGTGTCCCATTTTATAACAATCAAAACAGACATAAGGTACTGATATCTCTAATTCACCCTTCGAAGCAGCAATTCCGTTCAGTTTATCTTCAATAGCCTTAAAGATCTCCTGATCTCCGGTAATTTTTTCCCATGGCTTCCGAAAAGCAGAACGCACAAAATAATGTTCCAGAAATGTTGTCCCATCAGCAAATCTCATCTTGAATCCATCCACATTTATCGACCGGATCGTAAATCCTGTTTCCACTAATATACTCTTCCAGTATTCGACCGGTTTCCGTTTCGCATAGATATGATCCTGCAATTTGCTTACTTCCTTTGCCATGCCACGCCCCTGAAGCACCTGCTCGAAAATTTCATAAAACTCCATGAACGTATGCGGCAGATTCATGGTAAGCACCATCTGTCCATATTCCGCTAAAACCCTTGCACATTCAGTTAAAGCTTTCTTTTCATCCTGTACGTTGTTTATCCCGTTGTTCCCGACGATGAGTCCGAAAAAATGGTCAGGGAAAGGCAGTTCCTCGGCAACACCTTGGCTTATAACTACATTTGAGATACCTTTAATTTTAATTTTTTCAGTGATCATTTTTACAGAATCGTCCGAAGGATCAATCCCGTAAGCTACAACCGACTTACCAAATCGTTCTGCGATCTCGAGTAATGGAAAACCACCGCCACTGCCAATATCGAGTATCTTAATCCACTTTTTTACTTTTATTGTATCAAGCAGTGTCAGTCCAAACGGGGCAGACCAGAGTGGAAGCTCGTCATAGATGTCGAATTGATTGAGCCGGCTCATTCCTTTTTCAATAAAAACATGACGGGAATATTAAATCTTTTGCACCATGATTTTTCACTATGCTCTTCCCCTGAAAAATAACGTGTTATCCAATGAGATGAGGTATAGCCTTTCTTCACCATGACCGTATCAATTGCTCTTTGATAAGGTCCATAATATGCATCCAGCGTATTGCTCCCATAATCAAAATAGATCAGCTTCGTGTTTGCCTCCGGCAAATTTTCCATCAGGTAATTTCTGAACTTGCTGGCGACATCGGCATCTGTGTGCTGGTCCATCAACTCGACTGCCATAACCGGAGAATTAGTAGAAAGGCAGGCTGCTCCGCCAAAAACATCCGGGTATTCGCACAGGCCATAAAGTGAAAGCAAACCGCCCATGCTTGAACCGATAAGAAAAGTATTGCCGGCATCTTTGTGAGTTGAGTAGTGGCTGTCAATAAACGGCTTTAATTCTTTTACGAGGAATTTCAGGTAATTATCCGCTAAAGGCGCTCCTTTGATCTGTTTGGTGAGAATTTTAGTTCTCGTAGGTTCAGGAATACTTTCAATGATCTTCTGTGGAAAATATTCTGCATGCCTTTTTTCAGAATTGTTCCAGATGCCGACCACAATGCAATCCCTGATCTTCTTTTCTTTCAGCAGTTTCGTCAAAGTTTCATCGACACACCACTCCTGGTGATTCCAGGTATGGGTGCTGTCAAAAAGCATTTGGCCATCATGCATGTATATCACGGCATACTTCTTTGCAGGACTGTATGCATCTGGCAGCCACACATCAACATTCCGTGCATCGACAAATTCGGATTTGTAATTTTCATAATGGACGATCTTTCCGCCGGAAACCTTAGGAATTTGCGCTACAGAACCAGTTGTTGTCCATATAAGGAATAAAACCAGTAATTTCTTCATATGTAAGTTTATTTTACCCTGCACAGTTCGTTTCCTGATAAAATTGACCACAAAGATCACAAAGATTTTCACAAGGAACACATAGAATATTTTCTTCGTGACCTTTGTGCAATCATTGTGCTCTTTGTGGTTAAATAATA
>CAZUYY010000192.1:0-5484 GCA_964624935.1 uncultured Prolixibacteraceae bacterium | reverse complement strand
AGAAAATTCCCGATGAAACATATTTAAGATAGGAATCATCTTGTTTCATGTAAACGATCAATACTCTGAAAAACCCGGCAACGATAATCGTGACCAAGGTCATTGTTGCAAAAAACTCATGATGCTTCCCGACAAGACCGGCATCTTCAATCGTTGTGCCTGTAAGAAAATATCCTGTACCGAAGGCGACAATGACGGCCAGTACTCCCAGCATTTCAAGATATAATCCCATAGTGGACAGGCATCTTTCTTTTTTTATGACCAGGCTTAAAAGATCGGCAAGAAAACCTACCATTATGATCGCGATCGGAAAATGAACCACCATAGGGTGGAGATGACTGATATTGAACATAGGTATGTATTTTTAAACAAAAGTAATAAAAACGGCCCTGTTTAAAAATATTGTTGAAGAAAATTCAATCGCACGCTGTGTTAAAGTGTTACGCAGAATCGGGGGGAATAGTTTTCAACAAACGAAAATCTTGCCCGATTATCTGTAATTTTACCATTCCGGAATTAGTAGAAATTTTCCTTCGAAGATTCTCCCAAATCCAATATCAAAAAGGGGTTTAACAAAGATATGGTTGATTTCGTTCATCTTCATGTACATTCACAGTATTCGATCCTTGATGGGGCGTGCAAACTTCCCAACATGATCAAAAAGGCCATTGCCGACGGAATGAAGGGGGTAGCCGTCACCGACCATGGTAACATGTTCGGTATCAAGGAATTTCATGATGAAGCAAGTAAACATCCCGGATTTATTCCGATAATAGGTTGTGAAACATATGTGGCACGGAGGGGACGTAAGGAAAAGTCCGAAATTATAGACCGTAAAGGTGACCATTTGATCCTCCTGGCAAAAAATTTTATTGGCTATCAGAATCTTAGCCGCTTGATTTCCCTGTCGTGGATTGAAGGGCATTATTACAGACCGAGGGTTGACAAAGAAATTTTAAGCCAATACCACGAAGGATTGATTGCATCCTCGGCCTGTCTGGCAGGAGAGATTGCGCGGGCCATCTTAGCAGGCTCTACTGAGAAAGCGCTTAAAGCGATCAATGAGTACAAAGAGATCTTCGGCGAGGACTTCTACTTAGAATTGATGCGACACCAGGCTACTGATCCAACCCGGGATATCAGTGTTTTTCAAAGACAGTCCATCGTAAATAAGGCACTGATGGAACTTTCGCGTAAAACAGGGGTAAAACTCATTGCGACAAATGATGCTCATTTCCTTGAAGAACAGGATGCCGATGCACACGACCGCCTGCTTTGTCTGAATACGGGAAAAGACCTGGATGATCCTACCCGGTTGCGTTATACCGGGCAGGAATGGTTTAAGACCCGTATTGAAATGCAGGAATTATTCAGGGATGTTCCGACAGCTCTTGAAAACACTATGGAGATCCTTGGAAAGATTGAATATTATCCATTGAACAGGGACCCCATCATGCCCGATTTCCCGATACCGGAAGATTATGCGGATGCTGATGAATACCTTCGCTTCCTCACCTATGATGGCGCAATAAAACGGTATCCCGAAATCACACCCACAATCAGGGACCGGATCGAATTCGAGTTGCAGACTATCAAGGAAATGGGGTATCCCGGATATTTTCTCATTGTACAGGATTTTCTGAAAGCTGCAAGGGAAATGGATGTCTCCGTAGGCCCCGGACGTGGTTCTGCAGCAGGTTCCGTCGTTGCCTATTGCAACCGTATTACCGATATTGATCCCCTTAAGTACGACCTTCTTTTCGAGCGTTTCCTAAGCTTCGACCGTATTTCCATGCCGGATATTGACATTGACTTCGACGAAGATGGCAGGGATAAAGTGCTGAAATGGGTAGTTGATAAATATGGCAAGGATAAAGTTGCCCAGGTCATCACTTTTGGTACGATGGCGGCGAAAATGGCCATTAAAGATATTTCAAGGGTACAGAAACTTCCTCTGTCGGAGGCCAACCGGCTTGCAAAACTGGTCCCCGATAAACCCAAGATCACGCTGCAAGAAGCCTATGAAGATGTAAAAGAACTGGATGAAGCAAGGAAATCCGATAATCCACTTGTAGTTGAAACCCTGAAATTCGCAGAGAGACTGGAGGGCTCAGTCCGCCATACCGGACTGCATGCCTGCGGGATCATCATCGGGAAATATAATCTGATCGACTATATCCCTTTAGCCACAGCCAAGGATTCCCAGACGCTTCTGGTCACACAGTATGATGGTGAGTATATCCAGAAAGTCGGCATGCTGAAGATGGACTTCCTGGGATTGAAGACCCTTGCAATCATCAAAGATGCACTCAGGAATATCCAGCGATCAAGATCGGTGGAAATTGACCTGGAGACGATTCCATTTGACGATCCTCTTACGTACCAGTTATTCAGCCAGGGAAAAACAACAGGCATCTTCCAGTTCGAATCGGACGGGATGAAGAAATATCTGAGGGAACTTAAACCCAACAGGATTGAAGATCTTATCGCCATGAATGCCCTTTACCGTCCCGGCCCAATGGTATATATCCCGAAATTCATCAACCGGAAACATGGCAGGGAAAAGATCGAATATGATGCCCCTGCCATGGAAAAATATCTGAAGGACACCTATGGTGTTACCGTTTACCAGGAACAGGTGATGCTCCTTTCCATGGAACTGGCCGATTTTACAAGAAAACAAGCCGATTCCCTGAGAAAAGCCATGTCAAAGAAGGATGAAGAACTCATGGCCGATCTTCAGCCAAAGTTCTTCGACGGATGCAAGAAGAATGGAATTTCTGAAGAAACTTCCAGAAAAATTTGGACGGACTGGTTATCATTTGCGCATTATGCTTTCAATAAATCTCATTCCACATGCTATGCTTATGTCGCATACAGGATGGCCTATCTAAAGGCACACTACCCGGCTGAATTTATGGCGGCTGTTTTGAGCCGGAATATGAACGATATCAAGGAGATCACGAACTTTATCGAAGAATGCAAACGGATGTCTATTGACGTGCTCGGTCCTGATATCAATGAAAGTGAACAACACTTCATGGTGAATAAAAAAGGACAGATCCGGTTCGGAATGGCAGGAATTAAAAATGTCGGGGAAAACGCTGTACTTAGTATTATTGAGGAAAGGAACACTCACGGCCCCTTTAAGGACATTTTCGATTTCCTTGCCCGGGCCGATCTCCGGTCAGTCAATAAAAGAAGTCTTGAATCTCTTGCAAAAGCAGGTGGTTTTGATAGTTTCCCAAGTACCCACCGCGCACAGTACTTTTATAAAAGTCCGGGAGAAGAGGTGATTTTTCTGGAAAAGTTGCTCCGGTATGCAAATGACCTTCAGGCAAGGGCTTCATCCAAACAACAATCTCTCTTTGAAGGAGAACAGGAGATCATGCTTCCGGGGTTAGAACTTCCGGTTTGCCCTATTCTGAAGAAGATGGATCAGTTGAAATTCGAGAAAGATATTATCGGCTTTTATATGTCCGGACATCCTTTGGATGAGTACAAACTTGAAATTGAAAATTTTTGTACTGTATCGGTGGGCGAACTGAAAGCCGATATGAAGATTTATCAGGGCAGGGAAGTCATATTTTCAGGGATCATTACGGAAGCTACTCAGCGTGTAGGCAAGAACGATAAACTTTATGGCACTTTTACTGTTGAAGACTATTTTGATTCCATCCAGATCATGCTTTTTTCTGAAGAATTCCTTAAGGTGAAACATCTTCTTGAAGTCGATTCCTTTGTATTCATCAAAGCAAGAGTGGAGTCAAGATACAAAGCGCCCGATCAGGTGAACCTTCGTATCATTACGGTTTCCCTGCTCCAGGAAGTTTTTGAGAAATTTGCAAGGAGTATAACTGTTTCTCTTTCTTTGCAGGATGTGACGAACGAAAATATCGATTCCCTTCATTCCCTGGTAAAAAAACATAAAGGAAAAAACCTGGTGCGTATCCAGGTAAAGGATGAAGAAGAAAATCTCTGTGTTGAGCTTCCCTCAAAAAAATTCCGGGTTGAAGCTAAATCGTTCGCGCAGGAACTGTCTGAGGCTTTGCAGTTCAGTTTTAAAATCAACTGATCAGATAATTTAAATTGTACCTTTGTACTCTTTTTGAAAAAAAACCGGCTCAATTATTCTATCCTAAGATATTAACAAAATTTATTATGTTTCAGACACTTACAGATGCAACCTTCAATGAACAGGTTATCCGGTCAGATAAACTTGCAGTAGTTGACTTTTCAGCCGAATGGTGTGGACCCTGCCGCATGGTTTCACCAATCATCCACGAATTGGGTGATGAATACCAGGATCGTATCGTAACCGGTGAAGTCAATGTCGATGAAAATCCCGGGATCACCATGAAATATAAAGTCAGGAATATACCGACTGTACTCTTTTTTAAGAACGGGGAAGTTGTCGACAAACAGGTTGGCGCCGTTCCAAAATCAACTTATAAAAATTTGGTTGAGAAGCACATTTGAAGATCTCCCTGATTACAGGTGATAAAATAATGGAAAGCAACTCCAATAATAAACACAAGGTAACATGCCGGCAAGCATAGAACAATCCAGGCTACAGTTATTTGGGTCGCTTGAATTCCTTGCACGGCAGGTGGTGGAGGGATTTATCACGGGACTGCATAAGAGTCCGTTTCATGGATTTTCTGTGGAATTTGCCGAACACAGGCAGTATAATGTAGGAGAGTCAGTAAAAAATATAGACTGGAAACTTTATGGACGGACCGACAGGTTGTATTCCAAACGATTCGAAGAAGAAACAAACCTGCGTTGCCAGATACTTATCGATAATTCATCTTCGATGTATTATCCGGTCATCGAAAAACCCACTATCGATCATCCAAACAAGATCACTTTCTCGATTTATGTGGCAGCCGCATTGATCTACCTCTTCCGCAAGCAAAGGGATGCAGCCGGCATCAGCATTTTCTCCGACACCATTGAACTTCATACCCAGGCAAAATCCAGCTCAATACATCATAAGTACCTTTATGGAGAACTGGAACGGCTGCTCAACCCCATCTCTCCCGATCAGCACAAGAAAACTGCCGCTGCAGACGCACTTCATCAACTGGCCGAACAGATCCATAAACGATCGCTGGTGATCATTCTCAGTGATATGATGGAAAGCAACGCGCAAACGGAAGAACTTTTTTCTTCCCTTCAGCACTTGAAGCATAACAAGCACGAAGTTGTACTGTTTCATGTTACGGATAAAAAGAAGGAACTGGATTTCGATTTCGAAAACCGTCCTTACCGTTTCATCGATCTTGAAAGTGGAGAAGACCTGAAAGTTTTTCCGGCTAAGGTCAGGGAACAATATATGGAGGCAATCGGCCGGTACAAGACCGATCTCAGACTCCGATGTGCACAGTATCACATTGATTTTGTGGAAGCAGATATCAATGCCGGCTTTGAACATGTACTGCTTCCTTATCTGGTAAAAAGAAGTAAATTATTCTGAAATTT
>CAZUYY010000191.1:4360-5561 GCA_964624935.1 uncultured Prolixibacteraceae bacterium | reverse complement strand
CACTGCAATCATTAAAAATCTGGCAGACCGCAAAAAAACATAAATGCTTGTCCGCTTGTCCGCCTGTCCGCATTTAATACTCTGTCACTCTGTCACTCTGTCGCTCTATCACTCTGTCACTCTGTGACTCTTTTCTTAACCTTTCCTGGCAATAACCTTCTTCACAGCCTTTACGATATCAACGGCCTCAAGACCGTATTTTTTCATAAGCTCTTCCGGTTTCCCGCTCTGACCAAATTGATCATCTACGGCAACCATTTCCAATGGCAGTGGATTTTCACGAACGAGCAATTGAGCAATACTGTCACCCAATCCGCCATTCATCATGTGTTCTTCAGCAGTGACTATGCAACGTGTTTTTGAAACGGATGCCAGTATAGCTCCTTTATCCAGCGGTTTAATAGTATGAATGTTGATAACCTCAGCATAAATTCCATTTGTTTCCAACATCTTACATGCTTCCAGCGCTTTCCAGACGAGATGCCCCGTAGCGAAAATAGAGACATCCGATCCTTCATTCAAAAGGATTGCTTTCCCAATTTCAAATTCCTGGTCTGTAGGCATAAAGTTCGGAACCCTCGGTCTTCCAAAACGCAGGTAAACGGGACCATGATTTTTAGCAATGGCCATCGTGGCAGCTTTTGTCTGGTTGAAATCGCAGGTATTGATAACGGTCATCCCCGGAAGCATTTTCATAAGACCGATATCTTCCAGAATTTGGTGTGTAGCGCCATCCTCTCCGAGAGTAATGCCGGCATGTGAGGCACAAATCTTCACATTCTTCAGGGAATATGCAATGGATTGCCTGATCTGGTCATAAACCCTGCCCGTTGAAAAGTTGGCAAATGTTCCTGTAAATGGGATCTTCCCCCCAATGGTCATCCCGGCTGCAATACACATCATATTAGCCTCGGCAATGCCAACCTCGAAAAACCTGTCAGGAAATTGTTCAGCAAATGCATCCATCTTCAGCGACCCCGTAAGGTCAGCACAAAGCGCCACCACATCCTTATTCTGTTTCCCAAGTTCCAGTAGGGCTTCCCCGAACCCCGACCGCGTTTCTTTAAACCCTGTATTAGTATATTCCATCATCCTGTTAACTATTGAGTTCTTTGTTCTTTGTTCCTTGTTTTCTATTCTCCATTCTCCATCCTCCATCCTCCATCTTCCTTCCCTCCCCTCCCTCTTGGGGGAGGGGCCG
>CAZUYY010000191.1:0-4260 GCA_964624935.1 uncultured Prolixibacteraceae bacterium | reverse complement strand
GGGGTGGGGTTCTTTATCATATTTACAACTTCACCGTCACAGTAGCCCCTCCCTCTTGGGGGAGGGGCCGGGGGTGGGGTTCTTTATCATATTTACAACTTCACCGTCACAGTAGCCCCTCCCTCCACCACAAACGACTTCTCCGTTGTAAACTCTGAACGGTTCGAAAATTTCGATCGGAACACTACCCTGTACTTTCCCGGTTGCAAAAAGAGCGTCTCCTGTTGCTGGGGATTGTCTTTCAGATTATAAAGCCAGGTCAATCCATTATTATCCTCTTGATAAACACTTCCATAGCCATTAGTCGTACGCTGAATCACAGCTTGCCCCGGCACCGGTATCTCAACAGTGGTGGTATGACTTTGTGCAATTACAACATTCTTTACCAGGATTCGGGGCAGGCAAAGTACTTCCACATCATAACTGCCGGTAAGGTACTTTTCTATCTGATCAAACTGCTGAACGTTCAACGTCTCCCGGTCATCTTTCTTTCGGATCAGTACCGGTAAATATTTAATGGTAGTATTTCCGCTTGTCTTGAACATCAGGTATCCTTGCGGGGCATCGATGGCAATAATAGTATGTTTACCCGGAGTAAGCTTTACTGAATCTTTATGCACTGGCGGGATGGTACTGACCACAATGTCATAAGTCAGCATCGGGTCAATCTCGAGGGTATCAGGAACTCCTTTACTATTAAAAGAATGAACAAAATTATTTTCGACTTTTCCCGAAACATTATCATAAAAAGTCATATTCACATTCGTCTCTGTAGGTTTTCCATACTCATCGAGCAGGTTGACCTGGGCAGTGGTAGGATTCAGGGCACGGGAAATAACCACATTCAATGCCCGGGTAAACGCTTTTTCATCAGTCGCATCAAAATAACTACCCACGCAATCGAAAGATTCTGCGAAATTTTTACCAATGCCGATAATAAAAGGCTTCAGGATTATTCCTCTTTTTTGCAGATCGTGAGAAACCAGGCACGGATCTCCGTTGCATTCTTCCATTCCATCCGTGATAAGGATGATGATGTTGCGGCAATTATCGCATGGAGGAAAATCGTTCGCCGCCTGTTCGAGGGAAAAGGCGATTGGAGTGGTTCCCTTTGGGACAATGGTTTTCATAACATGCTTGATCTTTGCAAAATTATCAGGTCCAAAAGGGACTTCAAGCTTGGTATCACTGCAATCCTGGGGAGGAAACTGTTTCTGATGACCATAAACGCGTAATGCGACCTGCAGGTTGTTAATATATCTCAGGCTGTCGAGTATGTTAATAAAGAGCCTTGATGCAATGCTGAATTTAGTATCACTTTGCCACCTCCCATACATGCTTTGTGAAGCATCAAAAAGAAACAATATCCTGCTCAGTGGCTTTGGCCGCTCCTTTCCCCCTTGCCCCTGCCCGAATCCCGGAGAAAAGAATACCAGCAATAGTACGACGATGTAGATTAATCTTTTCAATGCCTTGTCAGTTAATCGTCATGCGTAACGCGAATCATTCAAATCGTAAATCAAACAATTCAATCGTAATTCGTAATTCGTAATTTGTATTTCGTAATTTGTATTTCGTAATTTGTATTTCGTAATTCGTATTTCGTAATTCGTAATTCGTAATTCGTAATTCGTAATTGATTTAGTAATCTCCAAGCGTTTCCTCCAACTGTGCCAGCGCCCTCTTCGCTTGTTCATCATTTGGCGCTACACCATGCCATACATGATTATTCAGCATAAAATCGACTCCGAATCCCATTTCCGTTTTCATCACTACAATGACTGGTTTTTCTTTTCCACTTGCACCCTTTGCAAGTAGTATTTTTTCGCGGATATCTGCGATGTCGTTTCCGTTCATTTGGATCACAACCCAGCCGAAAGCTTCAAACTTCGCCTTAAGATCGCCCAGATCAATCACTTTCTCCACAGGCCCGTCAATTTGTTTCCCATTATTATCAATAATTGCGATCAGGTTATCCACCTTATGTGCCGCAGCAAACATGGCTGCTTCCCAGTTTTGGCCTTCCTCAAGTTCGCCGTCGCCAGTCAGGCAATAAACAAAATGTCGATCCTGATTCAATTTTTTTGACAATGCGGCACCGATTGCGACAGACAACCCTTGCCCAAGTGAACCGGAAGCCATCCTTACTCCGGGTAATTTCTCCTGCACAGAGGGATGTCCTTGCAACCGTGTATCCAACATGCGGAAGGTTCCCAACTCATGATAATCGAAATAGCCATAACGGCCAAGCACACTGTACCACGCTGGTGAAATATGGCCGCAAGACAGAAAAAACAAATCCTCCCCCCTTCCATCCATCGTAAAGTTTTTTGGATCCGGCTTCATGATCCCGAAATAAAGCGCCGTGAGGAAGTCTGCACACCCAAGTGATCCTCCCGGGTGCCCGGAAGCTGCCCCATGCGTCATCCGGATAATATCACGCCTTACCTGCGTGGAAATTCTTAGTATTTCAGTAGTTGAAGGCATTCAATGAATTATTAGGTTGGTATCTGAATTACAGGTAATCTCTGAAAGTATTAATGGAATAAGGATTCAAAATTATTATAATTCACCAGAGCCTTTACTCAATGTTCATAAATATGGAAAAGATTTAACGAACCAATCTTCATTTTTATTTCTTTTGTAGTCTCCCGGAGACAAAGGATGATGAAAAAAATTCATATTCTGCCTGTCGTTTTTTTTCTCGCTTTGTTTGAGACTTCTCAAGCACAGCCAGGCGAAGCCGTTCCCGGTGACACGGGCATCTTAATTAAGGCTACAAATTTGAAATATGTTCTTCCTGAGGAAATAGGCATTAATTCCCGGAAACTAAAGATCATTGATTCTATTGCACTGTCAGGAATTAATAAAGGAGCCTACCCGGGTTGCCAGTTGTTATTTGCTTTGGAAGGCAAGATCTTCTACGATAAATCATTTGGTCATCCACGCTATGAAGACACTTTAAATGTGACTAAAAATGACATATATGACCTTGCTTCCTTAACAAAAGTGGTTGCAACGACATTGGCCATCATGAAACTGTATGAAGAAAAAATGATCTCCCTGGATGAAAAACTCGGAACTTACCTTCCGGAATTGAAAGGATCCAACAAGGAGGGTCTTGTCATCCGGGATGTGATGACTCACCAGGCAGGTTTACAAGCCTGGATTCCGTTTTACGTTAAAACTCTTTACAAGGATCAACCCGATCCCGCAATTTACCAGCATCAGCAATCGGAATTATTCCCTTTACGTGTAGCAAAAAATCTTTACATCCGGAAAGATTATCCCGATTCTGTTTACTTTGCAATTATTGATTCTCCGCTGCGATCAACACATGATTACAAATACAGTGATCTGGGATTTTACCTGTTGCGCCTGATCATCGAAAGGTTGACCGGAAAGCCGTTTGAAGAATACGTTTCTGCTTCGTTTTATGAACCTCTTGGATTGACAACAACAGGATTTCTTCCACTCAGGCGATTCCCGGTCAGCCAAATCATGCCGACGGAACAGGATACTATCTTCAGAAAGCAGCTTTTAAGGGGCGATGTCCATGATCCCGGTGCCGCTATGCTTGGCGGGGTTTCTGGTCATGCTGGATTATTCTCGAATGCATACGACCTGGCTGTCATCCTGCAACTTTTATTAAATAACGGGACCTATGGAGGAAAACAATATTTTCTTCCCTCAACCATAAAAGAATTCACCCGTGTCCAGTTCCCTGGTAAGGGAAACAGAAGAGCGCTGGGATTTGATAAACCCGCTTTGAAGAACACGCCCGATGGCCCATCCTGTAAAAGTGCCTCACTGGAAAGTTTTGGTCATTCTGGCTTTACAGGAACCTATATCTGGGTAGATCCCAAAAACCACCTCAGTTATGTATTCCTGTCCAACAGGGTTTATCCCGCCGCATCAAATGAAAAAATCGTTGAACTGAATATCCGCACAAAGATCCATCAGGCAATGTATGACATATTGGAATCTGCATATATCAAGAAATAATTATCTTTGCCCATGAATTAGATTCACTCATCACACTATACCTCTGTCACTCTGTCACTCTCTCACTCTGTCACTCTATCACTCTGTCACTCTATCACTCTGTCACTCTGTCACTCTATCACTCTATCACTCTGTCACTCTATCACTCTGTCACTCTATCACTCTATCACTCTGTCACTCTGTCACTCTGTCACTCTGTGACTTTATGACTCTGTGACTTTTTTTCTTTGTGACCTTTGTAGTTAAAATTTAATT
>CAZUYY010000190.1:0-5579 GCA_964624935.1 uncultured Prolixibacteraceae bacterium | reverse complement strand
GTGATTCCTGCTGATAAATTTAGAGTGTTGGTTGTCTTGTTTGTTCTTATAATCTGGTTCGGATTATTGCTGGCCAGGATAGGAACTCCTGAATTTAATTGGTTTTGCTGACCAGTTGAAGCCATAGGTAAAGCCTGTGTGGCTGAATATGTTGTACCTGTATTCAACTTTATATTAGCGCTTTTTAATTTGTTGTTAGAAGTGACAGTGGATGAACTTCCTTGTGGGATATTGTTTATTATAAAAGGAGAATAATCATTTTCCGTTGTTTTTCCATCGGGTATCTGGTTAAAGAGAAAGATCAATCCAACCACAAAAGCACTTGCTGCGCCTATCAAGAAAGTTTTTGGAAGATTGATGAAATTAAAATGGGCGAGCTCGGTCCATAATAATTTCCGACTGATTCCTTTCCAGATAGCTTTTGAGGGTTCCATCTGTTGATTCTCCAGCTTATTTCGGAACAACGCGTCTAATCCGTCCGAAGCATCAGCCTGTATTTTACTTTCTTCACTCATCTATAAAATCGTGTTTCTTTGATCTATAATATTCGGTCAGTTTATTCTTTAGAAATCTTCTTGCTTTCAGCAATTGTGTCTTGGAAGTATTCTCCGAGATCTTCAATTCGCTGGCGATGTCCTTATGGCTAAAATCCTCAACCACATATAAGTTAAAAACGATCCGGTAGCCCTCGGGCAATGAGTGTATCATTTCCTCCAGAACGTCAGCCGGAACAGCGTGAAAGTTTTCTACAGGTTCATCCTGATCGACAATCTGTGTTTCATTTATCACATTTATATCTTCAAGAAACGGAATTCTCCGTTTTTTCTTTATCTCGTTTAATGCATTGTTAATCATAATCCGTTTAATCCAGCCTTCCAAAGAACCCTCCCGGCGGAAAGATTTAATACTCTGAAAAACTTTCAGGAATCCTTCCTGCAGGAGATCTTCGGCTTCATCATGCGTCCCGGCATATCTGAAACATAAAGCCAGCATTGTGGAAGCGAACTTTCTGTACAATTCATACTGCGCTTCACGCTTCCCTGCAATACAGCCTTCAAGTATAGTTTCATCAACAATCATCCGAAGATTTGCCGCTAAGTAGACATATAGGCTTAAAAATAGTTGCCTGAATAACGTCAAAGATACAAACATTACGACCGGATGAGCTGAAAATCAGCCAAACAATCCTATAATGAATTGACAGACAATGAATGTACGAACAGATTGTTTTATGTTTCACACAAGATCGGCCTTCAATCGATTGAAATTTTTTTCAAAAAATGTTCGACCTTTGGCATTCAGGATACCTTGCAGGTGATATACAAAGATCTCATGAAAGACTTTGACTGAGATAAGCTCTTCCATTGTGAAAATATCAGTATCGTACATATTTTCGACCATGAACACAAGTAACCGGGCGATGATCTTTGAATTGAGCTCTCTCCGGTATAGCCCCTCCTTCTTCCCTTTGTTCATGTTGTTGTAAATGGTATCATATATTTTCTTCCTTCTGATTTCTTTTACCTTTGAATAGAGATCAGGGTAATATTTATGGATATCATATTCCATTGATGTGTTATAATCCCTGAATATGGTGTTGATCATTTTGTAAACTTCAAAAAGCTCTTCAATAGCACTAAGATTCCTGTTCCTTATTTCCTGGAAAAATCTGCTGCGATTATTATGATCCAATAATACTATTTTCCTGACCAGATCCTCTTTATCGGTAAAAAATTCATAAAGGGTTTTCTTCGAGACGCACAGATGCTTTGCCACATCATCCATGGTCACACTTTTGATACCGTAACGAAAGTAAAGCCGTCTGACTTGTTCAAGAATATGAAGGGTTTTCTCATCCATTCCACAAAGATACTAAAAAGGTACAGGGAAACTATTTAGACGAAAAAGTTTTTCCTTCGTTAAATTATCTATATTTGCACCCATTTTTACTTGATAGTAAATTCGTCATAAATAACTCCTGGTCATGAAAAAATCACTCTTCATACTTGCCATTTTAATAATAGCCATTGCATGCAGCAGTCCGGATAAAAGAAAGGGATTAAACAATACAAATGACACTCCTGCCACTATAGTTAGTGTGCAGCCTCTGGTTAATCAGCCATTTGACCATTATATTGAAGTGCAGGGGCGCATTGATGGCAATGAAAATATCGGGGTAAGCCCCCGTACGGCCGGGGTTGTTACCAAGGTCATCGTCACTGAAGGTGAAACTGTGAAAAAAGGACAGGCACTCGCTGAGCTGGATGCAGATGTACTCAAACGTAACCTTTCTGACCTTCAGAGCCAGCTTTCGTATGTAACCGATCTGTATGAAAAGCAAAAAGCTTTATGGGATCAGAAAATCGGTTCGGAAGTCCAGTATCTGACCGCGAAAAACAATAAGGAATCCGTTGAAAATAAAATCGCCTCACTGAAGGACCAGATCAGTATGTCGAGTATCACATCGCCGATTGACGGTACCGTTGAGGATATTCCAATCAAGGTCGGCCAGTTGGCACAGATCGGAGTACCAGCTTTCAGGGTGATAAATTTTGCCAAAGTCAAGGCGGTTGCAGATGTTGGAGAAGCTTACAGTTCAAAGATAAAAACCGGCGACCAGGTTAAGATATTCTTACCGGATTTCAATGTTGAGCTTCAGCAGAATGTCACTTTCGCCAGTAAGTACATCAATCCCACCAACCGTACATTTATTGTTGAAGTCGAGTTGCCTCCTTCTACAAACATGGTTTACCGCGCCAATATGATCGCCGTCATCAGGATCAAGGATTATTCAAACACTTCCACAATGGCTGTTTCCCAGAATTTCATCCAGTCATCCAAGGATGAAGGTCTTTATGTTTTCCTTGCAAAAGATGAAAACGGTAAAAAAATTGCCCGGAAAACTTTCATCAAAACTGGTGTTACTTATAACGGGCTGACGGAAGTTCTGGGTGGATTGAAAGAGGGGGATAAACTTATCACTGCAGGGTACAAAGACTTATACGATGGACAGGTTATCGATTACAAATAAATTTAACCATGAAAGAAGTACAGAAGAAGGTTAAGGAATTCTTTGGAACCAGTTGGGCGATCGATAACCGCACAAGCATTTATGTTTTGATAATTATCATTACGATGCTGGGAGTGATTTCGTACATCAGCATTCCGAAGGAGCAGTTTCCAGAAATTATTATTCCGACCATTATTGTGAACACGGCTTATCCAGGGACTTCTCCCGAAGATATGGAGAACCTGGTTACACGGCCAATTGAAAAAGAAACAAAAGCCCTTTCCGATGTAAAAAAAATCACCAGCAAATCAATACAGGATTTTTCCACGATAGTAGTGGAATTCAATCCTGGTATTGAAGTTTCGGAGGCAAAACAAAGGGTGCGTGATGCCGTGGATAAGGCCAAGGCAAACCTGCCGAGTGATCTTCCGAAAGAACCGGATATCATGCAGGTGGATCTCTCGGAAATCCCGATCATGTATATTAATATATCCGGCGATTATGATCTTCAGCGACTAAAAAAATATGCCGATGATACCAAAGACCGTATCGAAACCCTGAAAGAAATCACACGGGTAGATATTGTAGGTGCTCTTGACCGGGAGATCCAGGTTGATGCAGATATGTATAAGATGCAGGCTGCAAGTGTGACATTCAGTGACCTGGAACGAGCCATTTCAAGTGAAAATATCACAGTATCAGCAGGGACCATCTCGACCTACGGCTCCAAACGCACCATCCGTGTAGCAGGCCAGTTCAAAACGCCGGAAGAAATTAAGAATATCTTGGTCAAATCAGGAAGCGGCGCCATAGTTTACGTTAAAGATATAGCCGATGTTAAAGATTCCTTTAAGGAACAGGAAAGTTTTTCACGGATCAATGGGAAAAATGTCATCACCCTGAACGTGATCAAGAAAAGCGGTGAAAACCTGCTTAATGCATCTGATGAGATCAAAGCAATTTTGGCCGATATGAAAGCAAATTCATTTCCTCCCGATCTTTCCGTAACATTGACAGGCGAACAATCGCGTTTCACCAGAAGTACACTCGAAGAACTAAACAATACTGCTATCATCGGTTTCATCCTTGTAATATTGATACTAATGTTCTTCATGGGATTCAACAATGCTTTCTTTGTGGGCCTTTCTGTGCCTCTTTCGATCTTTGTGGCCTTCCTCATTATGCCTAATATCGGATTTACAATGAATATGATCGTGATGTTCGGGCTTATCTTCGCCTTAGGAATTATTGTGGATGATGCCATTGTTGTTATTGAGAATACCCATCGAATACATCGGTCCGATCCAAATATTGTTACAGCAGCTAAACATGCAGCCGGGGAAGTTTTTCTTCCTATTCTTTCAGGAACACTCACTACATTGGCACCCTTTTTCCCCCTGGCCTTCTGGCCCGGGATCGTTGGAAAGTTCATGTATTACCTTCCTGTCACACTGATCATTACGCTTTTTGCCTCTTTATTCGTAGCCTACATCATGAATCCGGTATTTGCGGTTTCTTTCATGAAACATGAGTACGATAAGGTAGAACATAAAGCAAATATTCGCAGATTAATGGCTGTCAGCGGGATATTCCTTGCGATGGCCCTGATCTTTTATGTCTTTGGAGTTTTCGGAATGGGAAATCTGATGATTTTCTGTCTGATAATTAATGCGTCTTATCGTCTTTTCATCAAGGATGCCGCGATTAAATTTCAGAATATAGGCTGGCCAAAGATCATTGCCTTCTATGAAAAGAACCTCAGGTTCTTTCTGAAGGGAAGGAATCCGTTTTACCTTTTCTATGTTATTATTGGATTGTTCTTCCTTTCTATCATTATTACCGCAATTACAAAGCCCAAGGTGCTGTTCTTTCCCGATAACCAACCAAATACTATTAATATTTTTGTTAAGATGCCTGAGGGAACGGACCAACTGGTAACCGATTCAGTCACAAAACTGGTTGAGAAGAAAGTCGATGTGATTTTCGGACACAATAATCCACTGGTAGAATCCATAGTTACGAATGTCGGTTTTGGAGCCGGAGATGGTATGTTCGACCGGACTACCGTCTCTAACAAAGGAAAAGTTGCCATCAATTTCGTTGAAAGTCGTTACAGGCATGGAGTCAATACCAGCAAGTTTCTTGATCAGATCCGTAATTCTGTAAAAGATATTCCGGGAGCTCAGATCAGCGTGGAGAAAAACCGGATGGGGCCGCCCACCGGGAAACCTGTTAACATTGAAGTTACTGGAGAAAAACTGGATGAACTGATAGTTACCGCCATCAAATTCCAGAATTACCTTGATTCACTGCGGATACCGGGAATAGAAAAATTGAAATCTGACTTTGACGATAAAAAACCGGAGATCACCATCGATATTGACAGGGTCAGAGCCAATCGTGAAGGGATATCAGTAGGACAAATCGGGATGGAGCTTCGCACCGCCATCTATGGAAAGGAAGTCTCCAAATACAAAGAAGATGAGGATGAATATCCCATTCAGTTAAGGTATTCAGAACAACAGCGCAAAAACATTGATATGATCATTAACGCAAGGATTACATACCG
>CAZUYY010000189.1:0-5609 GCA_964624935.1 uncultured Prolixibacteraceae bacterium | reverse complement strand
AAAGCCACCATAGAAACAATGGCCTCCCACAATACCCCCATCAAGGTTAACCTCGCCTGAACCGGTACACGATATATCTTCTATGAGGATTCATTCCTCCTGACCCGGCTGAAGTTTTATCCCTTTATTCAGTTGGTAGTCATCGGCCTGTTCCTGCTCATAGCTTACATGCTCTTCAGCCAGGCCCGCCGGTCGGAACAAAACCAGGTCTGGGTCGGAATGGCCAAGGAAACAGCCCACCAGCTTGGTACGCCCCTGTCGTCAATGATGGGATGGGTGGAATTGCTGAAACTAAAAGGAGTCGACAGGGAAACATTGTCCGAGATCGAAAAAGACGTGAATCGCCTCGGTACCATTACCGACAGGTTTTCAAAGATCGGCTCTCAGCCTCGACTTGAATCTGCCGACATCGTAAAACTGGTTTATGATACAATTTCTTATATCCGTTCCAGGACATCGCCGAAGGTCAGTTTTACAATTACACCGGAATTGGATAAAGAGATCATGGTCCCCGTCAACATTCATCTCTTTGAATGGGTAATCGAAAATCTTTGCAAGAATGCAGTGGATGCCATGGATGGAAGTGGGGAAGTCAATATTGATATTTCAGAGGATGATCTGAATGTGATCATTGATATTACGGATACAGGGAAAGGCATCCAGAAATCACTCCAGAAAACCATCTTTAACCCCGGATATACAAGCAAACAAAGAGGCTGGGGTCTCGGATTGACCCTGTCACGAAGGATCATTAATAATTATCATTCCGGCGATATCTTCGTCAGATCATCGGTGATCAACAAGGGTACTACCTTCCGGATAATCCTCAATAAAAAAAGTAACCATGGCCGGCATCTATATTCATATTCCTTTCTGTAGAAGAAAATGCCACTACTGCAACTTTTTTACCATCGCTTCCCTGAAATATAAAGAACGTTTTCTCGATGCCTTAAAAGAAGAAATTTATCTCTGCAAAAATTATTTGAACGGCTCACAGATTGAATCCATATACCTCGGTGGCGGAACACCCTCTGTTTTAAAGATAGATGAGATTAATAGCATCCTTGAAAACGTGCGGAAATATTTTATACTCTCTGAAAACACAGAGATCACCTTGGAAGCCAATCCGGATGATATTGATCCTGCCCTCCTCCGCGAATATCGTTCTTCAGGAATTAACCGCCTCAGCATCGGTGTTCAGTCCTTTTTTGATGATGACCTTCATTACCTCAACCGGCTCCATTCAGCAGAACGTGCCGGAACATCAGTACTTCAGGCAAAAGAGGCCGGCTTCACCAACATCAGCATTGACCTCATCTATGGCATCCCCACACTGTCAAAAGAAAAATGGCGGCAAAATCTCGGAAAAGCATTTTCACTCGACATCCCTCACATATCTGCCTATTCTCTGACCGTCGAACCCAAAACAGCGCTCGATGTCCTCATCCGGAAAATGAAACTCCCCGCCCCCTCGGAAGAGGATATAATAGATCATTTTCGGATCCTCATGCAAATGATGAAAGAACATAAATTTGAGCATTATGAGATTTCAAATTTCTGCAAACAAGAATATTATTCAAGACACAACAGCATGTATTGGACTGGCGCCCCTTACCTTGGCCTGGGCCCCTCCGCCCACTCCTTCAACGGATCTTCCCGCCAATGGAACATCTCCAACCTCATTCAATACATGGACCTGGTACCCCGCAATGAACCGTTTTTCGAATCAGAAGACCTCACCGAAATCCAGAAATACAATGAATACATAATGGTATCCCTCAGAACCATGTGGGGCTGCGATCTCAATACCATAGAAAAAAAATTCGGAGACATCCCTGCCGCCCACTTCTCAAAACTGGCCTCCCGCTACCTGCAATCCGGCGAAATGATAGAAACCTCCGGAATCTATTCCCTCACAGACCAAGGCAAGCTCTTCGCCGACGGAATCGCCTCAAACCTGTTTCTTGACTCTCCTCTGTAAACTCATTTTTCATTTCTCCCCTCCCTCTTGGGGGAGGGGTTTTGAAATCGTAAAAACGTCCCCAACGGCAACTTCTTCCCACTCCGATCACTAAAATACAGCTCCCCGATCTCTGGCTCACTGACAGTATCAAAATGCCCCCGTACAAGACTATCCGCCACCAAAGCAGAAAACCCCATAGAGTAAAGACTTAGAATGAAAAACCCTGCATCGGGGTTCAAAAGCTCACTGCACGATTTTACCATCTCATTGACCGAATCCTGAAGTATCCATTTTTCCCCTTCCGGCCCCCTCCCGTATGCAGGTGGATCCAAAATGATCCCGTCATACCGCTTCCCCCTCTTCACTTCCCGCCTTACGAATTTCAACGCATCCTCCACCACCCAGTGTATCCCGTCCAATCCGCTGAGTTCCATGTCTTCCTTCGCCCACGTAACTACCGGCCTCACGGAATCCACATGCACGACTTGAGCGCCTGCAGCTCTTACAGCCAGAGTAGACCCTCCGGTGTATGCAAACAGATTTAATACCCTGAAGGTACCATGCTGAATTGTCACCGCGTCATAAAAATCATAAATAAAATTCCAGTTCTCTGCCTGCTCCGGAAAGATCCCGATATGCCCGAATGCAGTCAGCCCTAACCGAAACTTAAGCTGCATTCGTTTATAAGAATAGGAGATCACCCACTGATCCGGCATCCCCGCTTTCAATTTCCATTCCCCTTTTTCACCGGGATCCTGTTTCGAAGGATCAATCCCTTTTGTCCGCCTGTATCGTGCATGTAAAAGTTGTTCCCATTCCTTTTCCGGAAGCGATTTCGACCATATGGCCTGTGGCTCGGGTCGCGCAAGAATATATTTCCCGAACCGCTCCAGCTTCTCCAGCCCCCCGGTATCAATAAGCTCGTAATCAACCCAGAATTGCGATGGAGTCAGGATTTTCATATCAGGCAGACTCGTTAATTCATCACCACTACTTTCCATCTGTCTTCACGTTCTTTGGCTTTTTTATCCCATTCCGGAATGATCGTTTTCAGGAACTCTTCCTTTTC
Source organism: uncultured Prolixibacteraceae bacterium (assembly GCA_964624935.1). Lineage (GTDB taxonomy): Bacteria > Bacteroidota > Bacteroidia > Bacteroidales > FEN-979 > FEN-979. The sequence continues at coordinate 2,577 of CAZUYY010000189.1, read as the reverse complement.
CTTCCTCAATTGGATCATATCCAGCCCGATGAACTTTTGCGCTTTCTCTTTGGTGGCTATATCGGGATAAGGGATTTCAGTATTCTTTCCGAGTCTTGACAGCAGTCTTGCGAGAAGTACCCGTGCATCCTGGGTCTCATGCATGCCGTTTCCGATGATCCTTGTCACTTCCACAGGAGAATGGAAAGAAGCGCCGTGACTTGCAGTGGCATAATCCCAGAACCACTGTCCGCTGCGTATCTTTTTCAGGATGACCTCCATGTCTTTATCTGTGGCGCCTGCATCCCAGGCTGCCTTTGCTTCCACCGTGGCGCTCACCAGCTCGATCTCCAGCTTATCCCTGATCTCTTTGACCTTTTCTTGCCTTTCATATACATTTTCCCGCAGTGATTCTTCACTCTCACGGTGACAGGTCTGGCAGGTTCCTGAGATGTTTGCCAGCGGACTTACAATCCGGTGACTCGTAAACTTCTGCCCTCCTTCTTTTACATACGGCATATGACAATCGGCACACGCCACCCCGCGATCGGCATGGATCCCTGTAAGGTAGATCTCATAATCCGGGTGCTGTGCCTTCAGGATAGGTGCCCTGCTTAGTTGTTGTGTGTAATCGGAGAAGTTGATCTCATTATAGTATTTCAAAGCAGAGTCGGCTGTCATCCCGTATTTCCATGGGAACGCAAGATAAGAAACCCCTTCGGCATCCTTCCTGTGCTTGTCAAAGAAATATTCCACATGACATTGTGCACAAACCAGCGACCGCATTTCCTGGTGCGTGGCTTTTGTGATATCCTTTCCCATAGCCTTAAATGCTTCCACCAGTGCAGGCCTGCTGATCCGGAGATCCATCGTCACAGGATCATGACAGTCGGCGCAACCGATATAATTCACTACCTGATCACCAAGGGATGCCCATTTACCTTTGTAAAAATTCATTACTCCTTTATCCATCATCAGTCTGGGAACATCCGGCCCTTTACACGTCCAGCAGGTATTTGGCTGAGGACCATCATCAGGACCTTTCGGCGCTCCTGTCCGGAGAGTGTTTCTGATATCGGTAATAGCAAAATAATGCCCCCTGCTTTGCCAGTAATCTTTTGAAAACGCATATCCGGCCCAAAGCACAACCATCCTCGGATCTCTCGCAAGTTCATCGATCATGGCGCTCCCGTTGAACTCACTCCGGAAGCTCGTATCCCTGGTCTGCAGGTAAGACTGGTACTCCCTCGGGAAATTTTCACCCCACACCGCATTCCGCGGCTCCCAATCCGTCACCCTCACCTTGGGCTTATAAACATACTCCCTCTCCGCCTTCCGCGTAGTAATAGAAGATGCCAGTAACCCTAAAAGAAAAACAACGACAACCGTCGAAAAAAATAACACCCAGTTAACCCAGGGCTTCCGTGTCTTAGATGTTTCCATATCACGTTGATTTATTAACTATGGTTTCATTATCTTAAAAATGCCAAAATAATTATCAATTATCCATTATCAATTGTCAATTGTCTTCTTTCGTAATTCGTAATTCGTAATTCGTAATTCTTTTTCCAGCCAGCCTGCTACATTGCTCTTCGCCTTCTGTATAGTAAGCGCATTCGGCGTCGAAGCCAGCCCGTTCACCCTCCCGTGCGGCGTCTCCCTGTGACAATCGAGACACCACCTGTCCTCCAGATAATTATGATAATTCGGTTGTACGGCATACATAAATTCCTTCCCGACCGCTTTCTCATGACAACGGATACAATTTTCACGAACCATTTCGCGTGTATCATCCTCCATGATGATCACCTGTGGCTCAAGGCGGAGAGTAAACATCGTAGCATGACTGAGACCATCCGAGGCCTTAAAAAGATATTTCTTAAAGACGTTGTCATGAGGCACATGACAATCATTGCATGTCGTCCCTCTCCCATGCGAATTATGCGCCCAGTTGGCATAATGCGGAATCATCACATGACAATTGATACAGGTCTCAGGGTTATCACCCAAATAAGATGGCGCCTTTGAAACATAAAAGACATAAACCGCCAGCCCGACAAATATCCCCAGCAAAATAGTCACAGGCATCTGCCACGGCAGCGGCGGCTCAATCCGTCTCACGAATTTTTTCATAGCTCTGTGCTTTTAGTCGGAAAGAACTAAATTTCCTGGTTTCAAACGTATGAAAAAAAATTCAATAATACTATAAAAACTTGAGTCCATCCGAAAACTAATCCTGATCTTACTTCAAAAATCGTTGATCAATATTCGATTACCCAATTAGAAAAGATAGTCCGAAACGCCTGTCTTCTTAGCGCTTTTTAGCGTCCCTGCCTGCCGGCAGGCAGGTTAGCGTCTTTGCGGTAAAAAAAGACTTTTTAGAGTCGGCTCTTAATAATATTCCCTTTTTTCTTGACATTTACATATTTATTATCTATATTTATGGTCTTTAAAATAAACCTGCCGTACGGCTAAGAATGAGGCCGTAGATTTTCCTCAATACTATTACAGTTTATCTTCTAATTAAGCGCCATTCCCATGAAAAAACTTTTTTTGATAATAGGCCTCTTCTTCTTATATGCTTTCACCTCAGCGGTG
>CAZUYY010000188.1:0-5617 GCA_964624935.1 uncultured Prolixibacteraceae bacterium | reverse complement strand
AAATTCCCGTTCTCCTCGATTTGAGGCTCTGTCGCATCGGCCTCCAGTATATCCTGGTTTGCGCTATCCCATGTCTTCGCTTTCAGGGCCTGGTACTGGTTGCTTGCATCCAGATCAGCATCAAATTCAACGATCGTCGAGCCGAAAACTGCATCCAGTACCGTAGTACCGCTGAAATCAGGTTTCCTGGCCGTGATCTTTCCATCTTCCACAACACACAACTTGCCGTTCGCCTCCATCCGTGTCAGGATAAAATCCCAGTCGCTGCAATCGTATTGAACGATCTCCTCATGCTGAACTACCGTATCTTCAATGTCATGATCGAGTCCATAAGTTTCGATGATCTCACCGGCAGCATCGCTGTCTGACGCATTATAAAAATATTTGTTCTTTCGCGCGATCGTCATTTTAACCACTTTATCGCGGCAATCAAGTATAAGAACAGGCGACCGGTCATTCCGTATTTTTAAGCTGTGCTTCAGGATAATGCCTTTAAAGATGGAGGTCTCATCCGAATGATATCCGGCCAGGATTTCGATTTCGGTACCCGGAACAAAAGTATCCTCATTGCTTACAGAGAAATCCTGCGCAGCAGCATCCCCGTCATAGATCTGCAGCCTTGCAATCGGGATCCGGTTCACCTCCTTTAGCACCGTTATAGAAGATACCAGGTAATCTCCACTAATAGGCTGTCCATTCGCCTTTATTGTAAAGGTGATCAGATCAGTGTTCTGGGGTCCGGGCAACGATTGGCTTAGGGACATCTGTTCTTATTTAGTGATAGGTGGAAAGATCAATTTTGTTCCGGGGACCAGCCGTTTAAAATCAGTTAACCGGTTAACTTCTCCCACCTGGTAATAATATTTGCTGTCGCCGTATTCTTTATAACAAAGTAAAGCGAGCGTATCGCCTTCAATCACGGTACGGATATGAGTCAGATCGGGAGATTGCTTCGCCTCTTTAAGTGCAAGCAGGGCATCGTCGATCTCACTTTTAAAAACACAGGCTGCCTCGGCACGAAGGGGACTCCCGTCAGGTTTGAACAATTTGAAAGTAACTGTCATGCTCTGCAGGGAACAATTGTAATGCAAAGGACCCCACTGCAATTGAACAAACCTCGGCTGATGCGTCTTACCGTTATAATTATAAACTACGTTTTTAAAGGTCGTCAGGTCTGCAGATACGTCTCTTGGGTTGCTCCCGCCCGGCCTGCTCCCGGAACGGACAACGCCGGTGCCATCGAACAGGAATTTAAAGCTTAATGTCTGAGATGTCCCGCTGTTGAAAGAAGAAGTCGGAGTCGCATTGCCCTGGGTAAGCTTTTCGTTCGACAGGATTCCAAAAGACAACGCGTAGGATTCAGGGTTTATGAGAACTTCATATTCATTATCAGGAGGAGACGACGGGGTCTTGAAATCCTTGCTCTCGTAAGCCACTATTTTCATCTTCTGTAATCCGGTGTCCATCAGCGTTCATTTTTTTGTTCAAGGATTGTTATTACCTGCTCCACACATTCGGCAATGATTTTATCCCTCTCTGCCGTGACCAGGGTCTGAGACTGTTCTTTATCACTGGGTCCCTCGACAACAGCGGTAATTTCTAATTCTCTTATTTCTACAGGCATAAATATTCTGAATTCAGAGATCAATAATTATCAGGGTACGGAAATAGGATTTATTCCGGTTGCAAGATCAGAAATTGCACCTGCAGCATTGCTGGTAGCAGCAGCAGGATTAATCATTTTGTAATATTCATACCGTAAGGTCATCGTCTCAACCACGATCTGGCTTTGTTCCGCATTTATGCCTGAAAGCTCCATCTTTAAAGGGATCGCATTGACAACGTACCAGGAACATACAGGGTTGCTCTGTTCATCAAGAAGCGAGATAAGCAGATTCGTGGGCTGATAGTTGAAATTCTCTATCGCATCAAGAGCCCATGCTGTAATGCCCGATGGCAGGTAGATCCCACGCTTCAAAACAAGATCTGAATAGCGTGACCGGATCGGCAGACTGTGAGCAAACCGGTTTTCTCCACCCTCGTTGCAGGTGTCAAAGTTTATTTCAACATTCAACCCTGTGACTTCCTGGAAACGGGAATCATTGGGAAGTTGTGGAAATAACTCGAAGACCACCAGAAAATGGAAGCCGGTATAAGGATACTCAAACATCGTCAATCGCCATTTTGAATGGTTAGTCCTTCATGGGCCAGCTCAAGGGTTTCAATGGCCACATCATTTCCATCCGCCTTAAGATCAGGGGACGTTATCTTTGTAGGCCAGGCATTCTTTATTTTCCATACAACAACCGGATTGAGCTGTTCATCAAGGAGGCTGATAATGATATCCCGCCGTTCAACAGTATTCATATTGATCGTGTTGAACCAATTATAAAAATCATTGTCAGATGCGAAGATCCCTCTCTTCAATACCAGGTTGCTGAATCTCTGCAGCCCCGGCATCTTTATTGTAGTGTACTCCGGACTTGACCCATCACGGTATTCGATGACTTCATTAGTGATATCCAGACCGCTTACTTCGGAAAATCCGATGTTCGTGCCACCCCATTGCACATTGAAATGGAATTTTGGAAGAGGATAATTTGCCATTGGAAATATTTTTAAAGATTAAAGAAATTAAATTACAAATTACGAATTACGATTTTTATGAAGTCTAAAATCATTTTTACCATTTTGCCATTTTGCCATTTTGCTATTTATTACTCACCAGTTCACCACATCACCAGTACCTATGATGTTTGCTGTATCTGCGTAAACCTAAGCACAATAAATTCTGCCGGCCTTACTGGCGCCAGACCGATTTCGACGATCATCTTCCCGTTCAGAATATCATCGAAGATCATCGTTTGTCCCAGTCCGACACTCACATAGAAGGCCTGTTCCGGTTTTGCACCTGCAAGAGCCCCCTGTCTCCACAAGTTGGTAAGGTAATTTTCGATCATGGCCCTCACTTTTGTCCAGGTACTGGCAACATTCGGCTCAAAGACGAATTGCATCGTCGCCAGCTTTACCGACTCTTCGACCATGATAAAAAAGCGACGCACCGATATGTATCTGAAATCATTATCGTTGCCGGTCAGTGTACGAGCGCCCCATACAAGGATTCCTTTACCTGTGAATGCACGGATGGCATTAATTGATTTCCCTGTAGCTGGATCGATATTCAGGTTCCCCTGTGAGTCGTCAGTGATACTGTCTTTCAACTGCTGAACGCCGGTGAGGCTTACATTGGCCGGTGCCTTCCATACCCCACGGCTTCCATCCACAGCAGCCATGACCCCTGCCATAACTGCTGAAGGAGCTATCTCGACCCAGATAAGTCCGATGGCTGCTGTGGCCTGATTATATAGGGATTGATTTTCATTTTGAAGTTCAGAAAGATTGGTAGACTTAAGAATTTGGGTGCCCGATGAAGGAACAACAGTAACATTTAATGCAACATCCCCATCATTATAATTATAATTCAATGCGGTAACCAGATTGGGATAATAAGCAGCGCCATAATTGAGGTTAGTAGTCCCGATTCCATTCCGGAAACCCGAGGCATTGGTTGCTGTATCGCCACTATTATCAAAGATATCGATCAGAGCAAACCGGTCCTGAAGCTTTGCACATAAGGCCAGTGAGGCATTTTGCAAAGTATAATAGGCTGTTTGATCAAGAGGATAAGGAGAATTTTTATCACAAACGCCCTGACCGTCGGGAAATACCAGTAAAGTAGGTTCATCTTCCGGCTCGATTTTATCCAGTCCCGCACTAAGATCCGATTCGAGGACTGCTCCTGATGCAAGATAATTACTAACACTGACAATATAACAGTCTCCCCCGCCATTCATAAAATACATCTGCAGGGCATAAAACATCATGTATTTTGTAAGACTTGTATAGGTTACTCCTGTAATTACCTCTGAAGAAACAACAGCGGGAGTGCCTGTTTGAGTTTCAGTGATATTGATACTCAGATTTTTCTCCGATGGTGCTCCGCCAAAATACTGCTGATACTCAAGAAGAGATGTGATCCTGGTCGGTATTAAGGTCAGGCTGTTTCCATTCGCATCGATCGCCTGCTCAGTATATCCTATAAATGCAGGAATAGCAGTCGCTACCTGCGCAATCGACGGCGGAAAAGAAGGAATCTCATTTACATAAACCCCTGGGGTTTTGATTGCACTCTCATTTATCTGTGACATGGCTGACTTTTTGTTTTATTTGTTAATAATTAAGATAGATTTCAGAACAGGTTAATGTTTCTCCATTCATATTGGTGGATGCCAGTCTTTCAGGAGATGCATTCGCAATCGGAATAGAATTGGTGGAACCAATAGTAAGTTTGAAAGTAGCGATAGGTGTCTCGGAAAAGGGGATAGGCGTCACCGACACAATCGTATTTGTTGGATTGGGAGAACCGGATTGAAAGTTATAACCACCGGGGAATGTATCCGCAATAGTGCCTATGGAATTTTGTTTCAAAATATATTTCCACAAAAGGAACCGGTTTGGAAACTGGATCCTGAATGCAGGCGAAAGCAATTGATTGCTTGTGTCAAGCATCTGAAACTTTGCCGGTAGTGTGCTTTCACAAAAAAGATCAACGACTCCGAAAACATTCGGCCTGTAATTTTCGTCCTGCATCAGTGCCGGCGTCAAACTTATTGCATCATTCCCGGAAACGTACGGGACATTCCCCACCTTCACCCAGTTTGAGGTATCAGTCTGAGGATCGGCTCCGGTACATGTCCTCCATGCCTGGTAAACATTACCGGATGATGCGACTAAGCTGCCGGGCATATAGGTCACATTGTTGCTGTATTGATTAATATCCTTTGTCAAATCAGTGCCTCCAAACGTATTGTTGTTCCGGTTGGAAAAATAATAAACCATTCCGTTGGTCGGCGGAATGAGAAGATTGGTATAATTCAGGAAGACGGGATTGTTTAGCAGTAGGAAAAACGTCAGGTTCAATCCTTCTTCGGGTATAATAATTAAATTTCCCGAACTGTCAAGTTCAACGCCTGTAAGAAGACGGTTTGAATATTGCTTTGCAATCATCTTGTGACCTGCCAGTACACGGGATGTCTTGGCAGTAGGGATTATCGTAAAATCAGGACAGGCATTATCTCCGAAGTACTGATGCAGCAGATCCACAGTGAAAAATATCCCGTATTTAATATCGATCATGACTGATTCCAGGTTTTATCGTTGACATTGATCTCCGTTACCGGCGGCGCATTGCCCTGGCTGAAGGCATCGCTGATGCTGATCAGCCGCATTTTATACACTACAGAAGGAACATACATCGAACCCAGAATGCCCCACAGGTAATTCAGATCCTGCAACGACAGGGTCTTCATATCGAAGATCAGCTTCTCGATCCCCTGGGGGAAATTGGGTGAGTTTAATGGAGTAAAAACATTCTGGTACTGAAAGAACTTAATGACATTTGAAAGTAACTGCAAGGAGGTCAGATATTCTGTATAATTAGCTGCAAAAAGAATGTCAAGATTCAGAAAAACAGGAGGGTTCTGATATACGATCTGTTGATCAATGCGTGTATAGTTGTCGGGTGAGCGGGAAATGCGGTCCTCTTCAATATTCACCA
>CAZUYY010000187.1:0-5676 GCA_964624935.1 uncultured Prolixibacteraceae bacterium | reverse complement strand
GTAACCAGAGACAGCTCGATGAATAATTATGGACAATGTGTTTTTCTCTTTACTTCCATTTCCTCACTTGCGAATGAAGGAGCAACATTGGTCCTGAAAAATTCCACTGGTAAGGTAATCCATTCCGTGACTTATTCTTCCGACTGGTACCAGGATCCTTTGAAGGAAAACGGGGGGTGGTCACTCGAAATGATAGATCCTGGTAATCCCTGTGGATGTAGGGATAACTGGAAGGCCTCAAAGGATTTAAGAGGAGGAACACCAGGAGCTTTTAATTCGGTGCATGCCTCACAATCTGATGATATTCAGCCGTATCTTAAAAGGGCATGGATCATATCCGACACTAAAGTTGAAATTCAATTTTCGGAATCAATGGACAGCCTCAGCCTTAATATTGCAAACCATTGGAATCTTGATGAAAATGGATTTACTCCTATTAACATATCTCTCATACCACCCGGGTATAATTTAATCTATCTAACCCTTTCGAAACCACTTGAAAAAAATCATATTTATTCTCTTACCTGCAAAAATCCTCCGACAGATTGTGTGGGAAACTCTCTTGATACTGTAAGAAAGGTCAGAATAGGTCTTCCTGATTCAATTTTCCCAGGTGATCTCATTATCAATGAGATCCTTGCAAATCCTGAGACGAATGGAGCAAAGTTCATTGAAACGTTCAATCGTAGCGAAAAAATACTGAACCTCCAGGAACTCGCTCTGGGCATATTTGACAGTACACAAAACAGGGGAAGCGATCTGAAACCTATATCGGCCAGTGGCCTTCTTTCCTTCCCGGGTGATTTTTTTGTATTGACGAAAAATCCTGATGATATTATGAATCGATATTACTGTCCTAATAATGATGCTTTTATCAAGATGGCTTCATTGCCATCAATCAATAGTAATAAGGGAACTATAGTTTTAGCAAGGGAAAATGACGGAACTCTGATTGACAAGGTTAAATATTCGACTGTGATGTATTCAGAATTACTGACTACGACAAACGGTGTATCACTTGAACGGATCAATCCTTTGTTGTCCTCCGAGGATGTTACTAACTGGCATTCTGCTTCAGAAAGTTGCGGGTTTGCAACACCTGGTTACCGTAATTCTGAATTTTTAACGATAGACCCTGACAAAGATGCCGTGATCCTCTTGTCGTCCGTTTTTACACCTGATAATGATGGGAAAGGGGATGTTCTAATGATACGGTTTAATTTGGATAGTCCTGGTTATCTTGTTAATATAACGATTTTTGATTCCAAAGGCATGCGCATCCGGAGTCTTGTAAAAAACAGGATGCTCTCAACTGAGGATGGAATAATCTGGGACGGTATGAATGATAATAATCAGAAATCTTCCATTGGGATTTATATTCTTTTTATTGAACTGATAAAGCCTGATGGAAAGGTACGCCATATTAAGAAAACCTGTGTCCTTGGCGGGAGCCGCTAGAGAAAAGCCACAGCGATGGTTGCCACACTGATCCTGATCCCCCGGATTGTATGAAGTGCAAGTATGCAAGATTCGAGGGTTGCACCGGTTGTAATCACATCATCAACTAATAGAATATGTTTCATTTCCAGTGAAACGCCATCTTTAACTTCAAAGACTTCGGCTACATTCTGCCAGCGTTTGAACCGTGATTTATTTGTCTGGGTTTCTGTTTCTTTTATCCGGCATATGCTATTGGGATCAACCGGAATCTTCATGATTTCTCCCAGACCTATTGCAAATTGTTCACTCTGGTTATATCCTCTTTTTTTAAGTCTTTTTGCATAGAGTGGTATTGGTATGATCAATTGTATCGTCTGAAAAAAAGGAGAAACTTTCAGGTCATACCCATATTGCTGGCCGAGTTTGATCCCTATATCCTTTCGCCCCTGGTATTTTAACTGATGAATAAGTTGCTGGACTTTATTACCTTTATGAAAATAGAGATATGAGGCAGCACTTTCCAGACTAACCTTTCCCCAAAATAATTTAAACATCGGATTTTCGAGTGAAAGATGAAAGTTTGTCCGCGGAAGATGAAATTCACAGGAGATGCATATTATTTCTTCCTGTTTCAAGAGGCTTTTTCCGCAGGCTGCACAAATTCTGGGAAAGAGTAAGGATATAAAATCGTCAATCAGCGAGCTGACAGATGTTTTAGTTCCAATAATGAAGCGTGACGCTTTACAATTAAAAGAAAATCGGGACGAAAGACGAAAGAAGGAGAGAAATTTTTGCATTTTTTTGATATTGTTAATATTGCTTAATAAGTTAATTTTGAAAAGGTAATTCAAGAAGGATTGATTTTTTATCTGCTTGAATGTTTGATGGTATTACTTAAGGAAAAGAATTGAGGAAGCTCTATTAAAGTGGAAATGGATCTGGAAAAGATTTTAGTAGTCAAAGAACTTACAGTGGTTTTTCATCATGAACATGAAATAACAACGGCGGTTGAAGATGTGAGTTTTTCATTGAATCGGGGAGAGACCTTGGGAATTGTTGGGGAATCGGGTTCGGGAAAGTCGGTTACCGCATTTTCTATTCTTGGGTTGATCCCGTATCCCGAAGGTGAGATCAAAAAAGGTGAAATTTTTTTAAGGGGAGTCGATGGAGCGGCATTGTCCTTACTGCAGGCTGATGAAAAACGATTACAAAGTATCAGGGGGAAAGAGATTGGGATGATCTTCCAGGAACCCATGACTTCATTGAATCCGGTACTTACCTGTGGTTTCCAGGTTGCAGAAGCAATGCAATGGCATCTGAAAATAAAAACGAAAGAGGCGAAGCGCAGATCGCTGGATTGGTTCAATGAAGTCAGACTTCCAAGGCCTGAATCTATTTTTGATAGTTACCCGCACCAGCTTTCAGGTGGACAAAAACAAAGAGTAATGATTGCAATGGCCATGTCCTGCAATCCCAGTCTTCTTATTGCCGATGAGCCAACTACCGCATTGGATGTTACTGTTCAGAAAACTCTTATGGCCCTGATGAAAGAATTGCAGGTAAAACATGGGTTGAGTATTTTATTCATCACTCACGATCTGGGTTTGGTTTCAGGTTTTGCCGATCATACTCTGGTAATGTATAAAGGTAAGGTGGTTGAGGAGGGGAAAACGGAACAGGTGTTCCGTTTTCCTTCACATCCCTATACGGCAGGTTTATTGCAATGCCGTCCCCCTGTGAACAAGCGGTTGAAAAGACTTCCTTCTATTACGGAGTTTTTGGAATCAACGGGACCGTCAACCCCACCTGAAACAGAAAGTTTGGAGGAACGAAGGAAGAGGCATGATGAGATTTATTCCCATCAACCTATATTGCAGGTGAAAGATCTTGAAACTGAATTTCCATCTCATTTTTCGTTCTTCGGGAAGCCAGATGTTTTTGTAAAAGCCGTAAATTGTGTATCTTTTGATGTTTATCCGGGTGAAACACTTGGTATTGTGGGCGAGTCAGGTAGCGGAAAGACGACTCTTGGGAGGAGTATTCTTCAGTTGATAAGAGCCAGGTCGGGTAAAATTATTTTTAATGGCCGGGAAATCCAGAATCAGTCTCAACGAAAGTTAAGAGCATACCGAAAAGACCTTCAAATCATTTTTCAGGATCCCTATTCATCGCTTAATCCCCGGCTAACGGCCGGTGCTGCTATCATGGAACCTATGCTGGCATTGGATCAATACCAAGGCAATGGTGAGAGAAAACGGAGGGCGATTGAATTACTTGAGATGACAGGACTTGGTCCTGAACATTTTCATCGCTATCCCCATGAATTTTCCGGAGGTCAGCGTCAACGGGTGTGCATCGCAAGAACTCTGGCCGTCCAGCCCAGACTTATTATATGTGACGAATCGGTATCTGCACTTGATGTTTCTCTACAGGCCCAGATCCTCAATCTTTTAAATAAATTGAAAAGCGAATTCGGCTTTACCTATGTATTTATTTCACATGATCTGTCAGTGGTACGATTCATGTCAGACAGGCTCATTGTGATGCGAAACGGGAAAATCGAAGAAACAGGAGATGCCGATAAAATTTACTCTTGCCCGGAAAAAGAATATACCAAATCATTGCTCGGGGCATTGCCTCGATTATCCTTGTGAAGAGATTCATTATTAAAGGCGAGGAAAAATCAATATTATGATTTTCAAAGAGTAACAAAACATTAAAAATTAGGATTTGTGTTGCTTGTTTTCGTACCTTTGTTAACAAAGCGGAAGAAAGCCAATCAATGAAGTACTTAAAGTCAATTATTCTCGGATTGCTTCTGGGATGTTTTACATCATTATACCCTATTGATGCTTCCGCACAAATTCCTGCTAACAATCTCTCAAAACAAGCATCGTTTAAGGATTCCATCAAAAAGTTGGATTCCCTGGTACAAATTACCCCGATAAGTGACCCCGTGCTTAGCATGAAAAATGCAAAAAAAGCCTTAAGTTATGCTCGCATGTTGAGAACTCCTAAAGAGCTTGTTCAAGGATATTCATTGATAGGACAGGCTTTTTATAATAAAGATAAAGATTCGAGTTATATCTATTTTAATAAGGCATTAAAACTGGCAGACAGCACTAAGATTGATGCTCAGAAATCTTTTCTTCTTCTCAAAATCGCCACACTTTATTATATAGCTAAAGATTTTAAAGCCGCCATTCTATTATTAGATTCCTGTATAAAGTTTGCCAATTCACAGAAAGATTATGCCAATATGTCGTATGCTTATAATGCGCTTGGGAACATCAAGTTAAACATTAAAAACAAGGAAGAGGCGCAGAAAATGTATGATTCGGCCAATAAAATTGCAGTAAAGCATTCTTTACTACTAGATATTGGCCTTTCACTAGGAAATCTTGCTCGTTTTGAAAAAGATCCGGTAAAAGCCATAAGCATGCAAAGAGAGGCAATCCATTACCTTGAAAAATGCAAGGGAAGTGAAGAAGGGTTAGCGAATATTTTTATAAATATAGGTTACAATGCAACGAATCCGGACACGGCACTCCATTACTTCAGAAAGGCTTTAAAATTGGCACTGAATAGTAACCTGCATTTAATTGTATTAGGGGCCTATAATAATATGGTGTATAGTTATCTTGAAAAGGGAGATATTAAAGGTGCAGAAGAGTGTCTGGTTAATCATGCTATCCCGTTAGCTGTGAAAGAAAAAAATGATGACTGGATGGCCACGTTGTGCGACAGTTACGCGGAAGTGCTTACACGGAAGAGCGACTATAAAGCTGCTGTCAAATGGCAGAAGACAGCCTTGGATAAAAGAATATCAGCAGACCGGTCCCAAGCCTCAGAGCAGGTTAGGCTACTGGGTGTTTTACTCGACCTGAAGAGCAAGGAAATGACCATACAAAACAATCAAAGAGAAATACTGATACAACAAAACCGGTTACAGAAGACCCGATTAGGATTGACGATCACTGTTTTTATGATGATCGGGTTTATTTTCATCATCTTATGGTTGAAACAACGAAACCGGGTCAGACTTCAACATCAGCAGATCCAGTCGGCCAAAAGGATCATTGAAATAGAAGAAAATGAAAAGGCGAGGGTTGCCAGGGAGTTGCATGATATTACCGGACAACTGATGTTAGGTATAACAGGGGAAATAGAAAACCTGGATTTAACAGAAACTAAAATAAAGGCAGATATTAAAGACAAGATCAAGGCTTTGGGGCA
>CAZUYY010000186.1:0-5680 GCA_964624935.1 uncultured Prolixibacteraceae bacterium | reverse complement strand
TACCTATTGGATGACCATCCTTAAGATGTGTCAATGCTTCTTTCAGACCTCCGTAGCTGGACTGAACATTTGGAAGTCGCTCAAATGGATTTACTTTTAACACAAAGTCTTCAACCGGTTTAATTTTTGCCAATAAAAAATTCATGAGAATTTTATAATCAGGCCGGATCGAAGTCAGGATCTTTAAAAGGATCATTCCATCTATAGCACCATAAGAGTGATTTGAAATAGTTATAAAGGGACCGTTTTGTGGTATTTTTTGATACTCATCAGGCTGTAAATGATAATGAAAACCCAATTTATCAATTGCAGCATTCAGGAATTCATCTGAAGGCAGCTCATGATATTGGTCATAGAACGTATTGATTTTATCAAGTTTCATAAACCTGAAAAACAGAGAAGCAAGATATCTGCCTCCCGGAAAGTCAAATATCGGGTTAGACTTCATAATATCTTGTGGGGTAACAAGCGTCATTTACCAGATTGATTTTTATGATAGTTTATTATTCCCCGGATTTTAAAAAGCTGACCGTTTCAGCAATCCCTAAGGGATATGACGTGGGTTCAAACTTAAAGAATTGTTCAAATTTTGTGGAATCGAATTGATAATCAAATTCATACTGATACAGCATTTCGTACGTTTCCTGAATCTTCTTATCAAAATGTCCACCAACCCTTAACATCCATTTTGGCAATACCTGATAATTTGGTTTCATGCCAAACTCTTTAGATGCAAGCTCCATAAAGTTCTCTCCGGTGATTCCGGGATTACTGGTCGGAAGGTGCCAGATCTGTTGATCAGATCGCTCGCTGTCAGCAAGCAGAATCATCGCTTTAGCCGCGTCAGTCGTAAATGTAAAGGAATGTAACGCATTTTTATTTACCAGCCATTGTGCCTTTTGTCTTTTTAATAGTCTTTGAAAAACCAATAAAAACGGAATGCTGTTAACGGTTGCATAGGGGCCATATATATCCGCAGCCCTTGCAATAGATGCATGGATTGCACCATTTTTTATCTCCTGAAAAAGAAACCTTGCAATTTCAGCCCGGATTTCTCCCTTTTTGCTGCAAGGATAATATGGCGTCTTTTCAGTCATTTTTCCTGTCACAAGGCCATACATATAAACATTATCAAAAAAGATAAGTCTTGCATTTGCTCTCTTGCAGGCCTCGATTGTATTCGACATTACATAAAACCAGGTTTTTGCCCAAACCTTATGATCGTAAGGGAGCCCGGCGCATAAAAATACCACGCTTGATCCTTTCACTGCATCAATAGTTTCAGCCATATTTGATAAATCACCCTTAACGGATTTTGCTCCCGGCCAGGAATAACCACTTCTGGAAACAAGGTGAACATTTCGTCCTTTTGCAAGTAGTTCCTTGACCAGGGCATTGCCGATAGATCCGCCGGCGCCAAGGATTGTAAACGTTTTCATAAGCCAGGATTAATTATTAAATGAGCAAGTTAATGCTGCAGGATAGAGATGGTGAAAATATAAAATATCGTAAAGTGGATCGTTCAATGGATGTTAATAAATCATTAATTGTGAACGAGAACTTTTTCTAAGCATTTCGGAAAAGCAATCTACCCGGTTTGTCCATCTTATAATTGTTTACGAGCAATACTCTTGATTATAAAAAATTAATATAAAGTTCACATAATCAGAAAATTTTATTTTGTTTTTCATTGTATACTTGCATCAGTTTTCTCATGACATTAAGGAATCAGGTTTAGAATCCTTACAAGAAAGTCCCCAAGGCCGAAGGGGACTTTCTTTTTTAATACAAGAAACCCTGTTATCAAAGCTTCACAATGACAAAGAAAACATACTTTTGCAGTCGTCAATCGAAAAATACTTTAGGGGAATTTTCAGGGAAAGCAATACGCGATTTCGATCAAGGTTTTTTTATAATGAGTGGAAAAGGAATGATAACCGGATCACTTTTGTTGTTTTTATGTCTGACTGACCAGTATGGGCAGAAATTCGATAATATGGCAATGACACCGCCAATGGGCTGGAATGGCTGGAATACTTTTAAATGCAGGATTAATGAAGCGGTCATCCGGGAAATTGCAAATGCCATGGTTACCAATGGAATGAAGGACGCAGGATATATCTATATTGTTGTTGATGATTGTTGGCAGACCGGTAGGGATACGAATGGGACCATACTGGCTGATCCAAACCGGTTTCCAGGTGGTATGAAAAAACTTGGAGAGTATATCCATTCGCTCGGATTGAAATATGGCATTTATTCAGACGCCGGGTCGGCCACCTGCAGGGGAAGACCCGGAAGCAAAGGACACGAGATTCAGGACGCTATAACATATGCTGACTGGGGAGTCGATTATCTGAAGTATGACTGGTGCTCACATGGTACACAGAATGCGGAATCGTCGTACCGTCTAATGCGGGACGCACTGTTTAAAGCAGGAAGGCCGGTAGTATATAGCATCTGTGAATGGGGAAAGAACAAACCATGGGAATGGGGAAAGGAGGTTGGTCATTTATGGCGGACAACTCCGGACATTGTAAACTGTTTTGACTGCAGAAAAATCTGGGGTGGAATGGGTGTTCTGGAAATCATCGACCGGATGGCAGATCTCGGCAGTTTCGCCGGCCCCGGGCACTGGAATGATGCAGATATGCTGCAGATCGGAAACGGGAAACTTACTCAGGCTGAAGAAAAATTACATTTCAGCATGTGGGCCATGTTTTCCTCTCCTTTGATTGCCGGCAACGACATCCGTAATATGTCTGGTGAAACCCTGTCCATCCTGACCAACCGGGAAGTGATTGCCATTGACCAGGACAGACTCGGGATATCAGCTCTCCGCTGGCTGAAATCGGGGGATCTGGAGATATGGTTTAAACCGCTGGATTGCGGAGAATTCGCTTTCTGTATTATAAACAGGGGCATTAGAACGTTATCTATCGACCAGGACCTTAAGACGACCATTAATAATCATTATAAAATCGATGATTCCTATGTGGTCAGGGATCTGTGGAAACATGAGGTTATCGGAAACACCAGCGAAAACCTTAAAGCAAACCTGGACCCCCATGATGTGCTTCTGATAAGGCTGATACCGAAGACTTATTAAGTTGCCGGAAAATAATTTTAGCGAGGTTTTGTCCAGGAGAGAACCAAAAAAGTCAGGGATGAAATTAAATCAGATATTGAGAAATTTCTAAATTTACCATTCTCATATTCACTCATGGTAATAATCCACCAACACCGGTGCAATCAGTGTAGGATTTGCATGACAGTCTGCCATGAATCCTGCATAAAGGTTGAAAATGGATCCCTGGTAATTGATTACCGGTATTGCAGCACCTGCTCTCAGTGCATAGCCATTTGTCCTGAACAGGCCCTTTCATGGAATGACATTCCTCCCGTCAGTTTTGAAAAGACTAATTATCCCGGTCCTGCTCAGATTGATGAGCTTTTGGGAGAAAGAAGGACCATCAGGGATTTTAAGAAGGACAGGATTGACAGGGAACTCCTGCAAAAAATTGTTTCTTATGCCGGGTATGCTCCAACTCATAATTTTAACCTGAGAGCGATTGTTATTGATGATCCTGAGATCATTCAAAAGATTGATTCGACAATCTTTCTGTATGTGAAACGTCTCCACCGTTTTGTTTACAAACCAAAAATAATCCATTGGCTGGTAAGAATCTTCGCTCCAAAAATTGAGTTTGAATACCTGAAAGCCAAACCGAAACTGGAAAAATCAATAGAAAGAGGAAGGGCATTCAGAACCGTTCCTGCTGCCCTGGTACTAATTGTCGGGGAAAAACGGATCCCTCTCTCATTGGAAAGTGCTCAATATGCCTTGTATAACATCGATCTGTATGCTCAGACCTGTGGACTGGGATGCAGGAATATGGTCGGGAATCAGATGATCCTGAATCGAAGCAGATCTTTAAGAAAGCTGCTAAAAATAAGAAAAGATGAAAAGATCTTCGGAACCATTGCACTGGGTTCCCCCGCTGTCACTTATGAAAATAAAGTAGTTGGGAAACAGATACCAGTTCAATGGAATTAAGGAATGTCTGGTTTTTCCAATATACATCCTGCATGCCCACAAGGGTGCTACTTTTTCCACATCATTTCAGGCTGAATGTCGGATTTACCGGGAAAATCATGATGAGCTACCTTATCAATACAATCTCCGATAAAGCCAAGGAAAAGGATGACTCCTACTACGAAAAAAAACCATGAGACCCAGGTAAAGAATTTGACAGACAGGTCTTTTTTGAATTTCGCAAGCAACAAGGTGCCTGTAAGAATAGTTAGCAACGATATGACCAAAAGATGCATAATTTGAATTGTTAAGTAAGATTGAAAACTCTTTGATTTACCTTTAGGATAATATCAAAAAAGTAAACTAATACCGGATATATTTCAAGAATTAAAAGACAGCCCCTGAAAATTTTGGGGGCTGTCTTTGGAACTGAAATGTCAACCCTGTTGCCTTTTATGATGTTATGATAAAAGTGATTGCAAGTGTACTAAGAAAAACCAAATAAAATCAACCCCAAATATGAACTTTATGTAAATTTTTTACATCGTAAGCCAATACAACGGAGAATTTGAAGAAAAAGATCACAAATAAATATCCAGGTTTATCATTTGCGCCTTGTGGGTTTTCTATCTTTTGATCCTTTGGGTCTTCCCGTCTGACTGTTTGTTTCAATTTCCTTTACATTTTATTATCCTCCGGTTAACCATTTGTTATTCCTGCCTTAACATTTAGATATTATTTTATCTGCAACTTAGCTGCATGAAATTAAAATAGGAATAGATCTGCCACCAAATTTATTCCTACAAGTAGTCAGATTATTTTTTCGATGACCAATCAAAAAAAAATTTAACAAGATGTCAACAAGAACGATCAAAAAATCCCTTTTTTATTGTTTCCTGACGCTTGCATTTTTGTCAATGGCAGGGAATGAAAAGTGCTTCAGTAACGGAGGGCCTGTAATTTCACCGGGAGTAACATCCGGACAACTTAAAATTCTTTCCTGGAACATAGGGATGTTACCGTTTCTTAATCTTTTGAGTGAGAAGAATGATCGGGCGGAAGCAATTGGAAAGGCTTTGTCTCCAGAAGATTATGATATAATTGTATTTGAAGAGGCCTTTACTATGCAGGCAAGGAAAGTTATTCGTAATTCTTTGAAGGATCGCTACCCTTATGTTTATGGTCCGGTAAACAAATCATTTCTATCAATAAAAGTTAACGGTGGTGTATGGATCCTAAGTAAAATTCCTTTGGTTATAAAGAAAGAAATAGAATTTACAAGTTCTGCAGGATTTGATTCTTTTGCAAGAAAAGGCGCCATATTATTCGAGGGACAAATTCATAATACTTTATTCCAATTAATTACGACCCATTTACAGGATGATGATTACCCTCAATATATCAGAGTTAAACAGCTTAGTGAAATATATGATAAATTGATCGTGCCGTATTCTGACCCCGGCATTCCGCAGATTATTTGTGGTGATTTTAATACTGATGAAAAAGTCGCTGAGAATTATACGGGTATGTTGAATACGCTAAATGCTGAAGATGGGGCGCTCTTCGGAACAAATAAAATCACCTTTGACGATCAATCAAACGACGCTTTTCACTCACGCCATCCTGATCCCCGGCAGATTGATT
>CAZUYY010000185.1:0-5704 GCA_964624935.1 uncultured Prolixibacteraceae bacterium | reverse complement strand
ATTCACACGTTGGCTGACTGGTCTTCTTATATCCATGGCTATAAGGCATATCTTCAACTGGAAAAATCGTTGTCGGTCAATTCTGTCGAAGCATACATTCACGATGTAAAAAAGTTCACCCAATACCTTGATTTTATAAGCCTGAACCTTTCACCTGAGAAGATCGGATTACATCATTTTCAGGATTTCTTAAAATGGATCAATGGACTCGGCATGACCTCCCGCACACAGGCAAGGGTCATTTCCGGACTTAAAGGATTTTACAAATACCTTTTACTTGAAAATGTTTTAAGCCTCGACCCGACAGAGATGCTTGAATCACCAAAGATTGGGAGCAGATTACCCAACATCCTTAGTGTTGAAGAGATTGACGCACTTATCAACAGCATTGATTTGAGCAAACCTGAGGGGGAACGGAACAAGGCAATTCTTGAAACACTTTATGGTTGCGGGTTACGTGTTTCCGAGCTGGTAAACATCCGTATATCAAACCTTTTTTTTAATGAGGGATTTATCCGGGTATCAGGGAAGGGAAACAAAGAACGACTGGTACCAATAGGAAGAACTGCCCAAAAACATATCCTGATTTATATGCAATCTGTCCGGTCACATCAGGAAATCAGAAAAGGTTTTGAAGATACTCTTTTTTTAAACCGGCGGGGATCCAGGCTGACACGTGTCATGATCTTTACCATCATAAAGAACCTTGCACTGAAGATAGGTTTGAAGAAAACCATCAGTCCGCATACTTTTCGTCATTCGTTTGCCACACATCTTGTGGAAGGTGGCGCCGACCTCCGGGCTGTACAGGAAATGCTTGGCCACGAATCCATTACCACTACAGAAATCTACACTCACCTCGACCGCGAATACCTCAGAAGTACAATTCTACAATACCACCCACGAGGCTGAAAAAAAAGTACGATTTCAGATTAACGATTGACGATTATAAATTGACCTTCCGAGACACAAATACGTAAAAAGTTCAATTTCAACGCAAACTTCTTAGCGCTTTTTAGCGTCTTAGCGCTTTCGCAGTAAAAAAGACTTTTCAGAGTGAGATCAATTTTTGATTTACGATATATCTTTTACGACTTTCTTTAATTTCTTTTCGCTGTTTCGCCATTTCGTCATATTGCTATTTGAAAGGTGAGTCCGGCTCCTTCGCCATATGGTTATATACCATTTTATCCATAAATGATGGAACAAACTTATTAAGCAACACCGTCATTTTCCCCTGTGTAGTAAGGATCAATGTTCTTTTTCTTTTTTCAATGGCATCTACGATTTTCTTTGCAACAGTTTCAGCAGGCATTAGTTTGCTTTCATCCAGGGGCGTTTCTCCCTGTTGACTTCCATCCTTTGCCAGTGCGACATTCCGGATATTAGATGCAGTAAATCCCGGTGCAGCCACCAGTACATGAAGTCCTTTTTTACGATTCTCAATCCGGATCACCTCAAGCAGGCCCTGAATAGCAAACTTCGAAGAAGAATATCCGGTTCTTCCTGGCAATCCTTTGTATCCGGCAATTGAAGAGATGCCTACCAGCGATCCTTTTGATTTCAGAAGGTAAGGAAGTGCAAATTTTGTACAGTAAACAGTCCCCCAAAAATTGGTATCCATCAATCGCCGTAAAACACTCAGATCAACATCCTCAAATAATGCCCGCATGGAGATTCCGGCGTTATTGATCAGGACATCGATTGTTCCGTATTCAGCAATCGTGTTATTGATCAGTTCCTTACAATAAGCTTCAACAGAAACATCGGCCTTTACGGCAAGTACCTGTACCCCGGTCTTTAAAAGATCTTCTGCTATTTGCATTAGTTTTTCATTGTTCCTGCCTGAGATGACCAGTTTAGCTCTTCTTGCTGCACATTCGTAAGCAAGCGCTTTGCCAATACCTGAAGTGGCACCGGTGATAATGACGACCTTATCTTTCATTTTTTTTAAATTGATGCTGCGAATATAGTTATTTCTTCGAAGCTCATGTTTCCCCGGAATTCGTAATTTCGCATAAAAGATACTGCAAAATGACCGAACGAGAGCTATTCTACCGGTACCTGGGTCTTCCTTCGCGCCAACCACTCGGTCTGGAGATTGATCATGCGGAAGGCATCTATCTTTACGACGTGTCTGGAAAAAAATATCTCGATTTGGTCTCAGGAATCAGCGTAAGCAATATTGGCCACCGGCATCCGGCAGTTATCTATGCCATTGAGGAACAGCTAAAAAAGTACCTTCACCTTAATGTTTACGGTGAATTCATCCAATCACCACAAGTAAATCTTGCCCAAAAGCTGGTCAGCTTATTGCCTGACGACCTCGAATCTGTCTACTTTGTCAATTCAGGTAGTGAAGCCATTGAAGGCGCCATGAAATTAGCCAAGCGGTTTACCGGCCGGATTGAAGTGATGGCCTTTCATAATGCCTATCACGGCAGTACACAGGGAGCCCTGAGCATTCTTGGTAATGAAACCCTGAAGAATGCTTTCCGTCCCTTGATTCCTGATGTTCATTTCCTGCAATTCAATAATTTCCTTGACCTGGAAAGGATCACAGAAAAAACAGCGTGTGTCGTTGCTGAAACCATCCAGGCCGAAGCCGGGATCATTCTTCCCGGACAGGGATTCCTTGAATCATTACAGGCAAGATGCAGGGAAAAAGGCACATTACTGATAATCGATGATGTTCAGATGGGTTTTGGCCGGACTGGCAAGTTGTTCTCTTTTGAACATTTTAATATTGTACCCGACATCCTTGTCCTGGCTAAAGCCCTGGGAGGTGGTATGCCGCTGGGTGCATTTATTGCTTCAAAGAATATTATGGATACCCTCGCTTTTCAACCTGAGCTCGGACACATCACTACGTTTGGCGGTCATCCTGTCTGTTGCGCTGCCGCACTGGCGAGCTTGGAAGTAATACTGAGCGATGACCTGATCAATCAGGCTGATAACAAAGGAGCCATCTTTGAAGAACAGCTAACAACTCATCTTCTGGTCAAAGAAATCCGCAGAAAAGGATTAATGCTTGGCATCGAAATAAAAGATAAAAGTAAGAGGAACAGACTAACAGAAAATATGCTGAACAATGGCATCATAATCGATTGGTTCTTATTTCATCCATGCACATTCCGCATAGCCCCACCACTGACGATCACAGAAGAAGAATGTCATACTGCCATCGATCTTGTAATTACAGCAATGAATGAAACCTGATCCTGAATTACAACCTCATGCCCGTCTTCCATCTCCTTGATGAAATACTTTTTCCCGATCCTTCTCTGGCTGAACCTGAGGGACTGCTTGCTGTTGGCGGGGAACTGAGTACTGAACGATTGCTGGCAGCCTATGCCAGCGGCATCTTTCCGTGGTACTCAGATAATGAACCCATCCTCTGGTGGTCGCCCGATCCGCGGCTGGTCTTATTTCCACAAAAGTTCAAGGTATCCCACAGTCTGCATCAGAAGATAAAAAAGAATGTTTTTCAGGTCAGGATGGATTCAAATTTTGAGCAGGTAATCGATGCCTGCGCAAAAATTGAGCGGAGAGACGAAGATGGTACTTGGATCACAGACGAGATGAAAGCCGCTTATACAGAGCTTCATCGCAAAGGATTTGCCCATTCCGTAGAAAGTTATTTTGATGGAAATCTTGTGGGAGGACTTTACGGAGTTTCACTCGGCAAGGCTTTCTTTGGAGAATCCATGTTTCATACCCTAACCGATGCCTCAAAGGTCGCCTTGTTTTATCTGGTGGAAAAAGCAAAAGAATTTGAATTCCTTTTCATTGACTCACAAGTCGAAACAGAACACCTTCTGAGCCTTGGCGCAGAACTCATTCCCAGAAAAACCTACCTGAATCTATTGAGTGAAGCCGTTCAATATCCCAAAAATATTGGGAACTGGCATTAAAGAATGACACCTTCCACAAGTCCTCAGTCGGCAGTTGGCAGTCGGCAGACAAGCGATGTACAATGGATGATTGATTTGAAGTCAAAACATCTGATGAATTACCCCAACCATGATGACTCATATGCTTAAGCACAGGAAAATTCATATTCGCCTTAGCACCTGATAAATGAATTTGCTTTCGTTATTCGTAATTCGTAATTGATTATAGTCCAAGCTTTTTCCTGATCTCCCTCGGTATCGCTTTAATATTCACCATAATATCTATGGTTTTCAACTGTACATAAGGTTCGGAAGCGTAGAAATATCCTTTATAGGGGCTTCCTTCGGTACCCCATGAGTTCTTTACCAGGAAATATGGGTTGCCATCCTTATCCTTGGCTGTACCGGTTATCAGCATGCCATGGTCGTCAGTGGTCTGGTAATTGTCGAATTCAAGCTGGCGCTGTTCCTGGGTGATCTTTTTCTCAGGAACGGGTTTGTCAAACTTATAAAGCAATTTATCCTTATCGGCATCCGTCATCTTCACCCATTTCGCAGTCTCCATTCCTGCCATCTCTGGTGCATTTTTATCAGGGACCACAGCAACGCCATTCTTCCAGGAGAATCCTTTTTCGCTTACATCGGCGCCCCATGCTACGGTGTATCCATTGTCTAATGCATTATGGATCACCTCCATCAGATCATTCAAAGGCAGGTTATAGGCCTGATCCATAACCCAGTTATCCGGGATTTCGAGGATGAACCTTGAATAGAACGGATGATGAGTGAATGAGGTAAGTTCGATGTAATCATCCGGGTTCAATCCCATCATATCTGCAAACGACTTTGGCGTATATTCTTTTCCCTTATAGGTGAACTTCTCAGGGACTTTACCGAGGTAAGAATCAAGAACGCCATCGAAGGCCTGGTGCCATACGGGGGTCAGTTTTTTATTCGGATTCTTGACAATTGCATTGATCATGGCATCCAGCACAGCATCCATCTCGCCATGAACCGGTTTATCTTCTCCGATCACATTTCCGGAATACGCTTCTGCCGGTATCATCCCATACTTTCTCAGGACGTTCATAACATCGTGAGCCTCCCCTCCCCCACCAAAATTATGTTTGCCATTGAACCTGACATACATCTCAGCTTTATCAGAATAAGCCTGTCTCACACAGTACATATCGGATAAATTGAAAGTATCGTGCTTCGTACGCAGGAGTTCGGCTTCCAGGAATCCGACAGTCGAAAAACTCCAGCATGTTCCTGAACGATACTGATTTTTCACAGGCGTTGCAGGAACCTGCTTAACAATTGTGAAAACGTAGCCTGAGTCTGCTTTTTTTGCTGTTTCCTGGCAATATCCAGTGTTAAAAGCCATGAAAAAGGCTAACATCAGGATAGATAGAGTTGTCCTCATAAGTTGATCCATTTTAGGTGGGATTATAAGTTGAAATTACAGCACCAAAAGTAAGCAGATAATTTTCAGCACACAAAACTTTTCTTTGACATCTGTGTAAATGACATGAATACTGAATTTTATCTGAAATTTAGCAGTGGTCAAGTCCTTATTCGAATTATTGTTAATATTATATAAGTACACGCCAAACAAGACGCCAATTGCTTGTATTATAAAGGCATAAAAATCCTTTATCACAAACAACGAGATGGTCTCCATAATCGCTGAACGCACCTGACCATGCAGAACTATTATATCCGGGCTTGAGCAACAGACCTGTGAGTTTCATCTTAGGATATGAAAATATTTTCAATGCCCATTCGCCATTATACTTACTCCTAATTGC
>CAZUYY010000184.1:0-5721 GCA_964624935.1 uncultured Prolixibacteraceae bacterium | reverse complement strand
GACGAGGATATATTCCTACTGAGGAAAACAAAATGCTGGGCTCCGCCCTGGGGAAAATCGCAATCGATTCGATCCACACTCCAATCCGCAATGTGAAGTTTCACGTTGAGAACTACCGCGTGGAACAAAAGACCGACTACGAAAAGCTGATCATCGAGATGGATACCGATGGTTCAATCCATCCGAAAACCGCCCTGAAAGAAGCCGCCAAGATACTGATCCAGCATTTTATGCTTTTCTCAGACGAAAAAATAACACTCGATATTGCAGAAAAAGCTGTTGCTGAAGAATTCGACGAAACCTCACTTCACATCCGCCAGCTCTTAAAGACGAAACTGGTAGATATGGACCTGTCAGTCAGAGCACTGAACTGTCTGAAAGCTGCCGATGTCGAAACCCTGGGTGATCTTGTCGCATTCAACAAAAATGACCTGCTGAAATTCAGGAATTTTGGAAAAAAATCATTGACCGAACTTGAGGAGCTTGTGAAATCTAAAGGGTTGGAATTCGGCATGAATACTACAAAATATAAATTAGATAAGGAATAATAAAAATGAGACACGGTAAAAAGATCAATCATTTAGGAAGAACAAGCGCTCACCGTAAGGCCATGTTATCAAATATGGCAACATCACTGATCCTGCATAAACGGATTTCCACCACCCTGGCCAAAGCCAAAGCGTTGAGAACCTATGTTGAGCCCCTGATCAGTCGTTCAAAGGAAGATTCGACCCATTCAAGAAGGCTTGTGTTCAGCTATCTTCAAAGTAAAGAAGCCGTTTCTGAATTATTCAGGGAAATCTCAAAAAAAGTTGCCGAACGTCCCGGTGGATATACACGGATCCTGAAAACAGGAAACCGTCTGGGAGATAACGCTGAAATGAGTATGATTGAATTGGTGGATTACAATGAAACCATGCTTTCCACCAAGGAAACTGCAAAGGCAAAGCCAACCCGCCGCCGCCGTGCTACAAAAAAAGTTTCAGAGGAGACCATACCCACAGATGAAGTTCAACCAGAGGCTGAATGAGTACGATTATTTCAGTACACGCAAGACAAATCCTTGATTCAAGAGGAAATCCCACCATCGAGGTGGATGTAGTGACCAGTAGCGGAATCCTTGGTAGAGCCGCAGTCCCATCAGGCGCATCCACCGGGATTCATGAAGCAGTTGAACTGCGCGATGAGGATAAGAAATTTTATCTTGGTAAAGGAGTTCTGAATGCAGTCCAAAATGTCAACAAAGTCATTGCAGAAGAAGTGAATGGGATGTATGTCACCGACCAGAATGACATCGACCAGAAGATGATAGACCTCGATGGAACTCCCAATAAAGAAAAGCTTGGCGCCAATGCTATTCTTGGTGTTTCGCTGGCTGTCGCAAATGCTGCAGCTCAGGAAACTAACCAGCAATTATACAGATATATCGGAGGAGTGTCTGCAAATACCCTGCCTGTCCCCATGATGAATATACTCAATGGAGGAGCCCATGCCGATAACTCTATTGACTTCCAGGAATTTATGATTATGCCGGTTGGAGCTGAATCATTCAGTGAAGCCATCAGGATGGGAGCAGAGGTGTTTCACAACCTGCAAAATGTACTGAAAAAAGGAAAATATTCAACGAATGTTGGCGATGAAGGCGGATTTGCTCCTAACCTGAAATCAAACGAAGATGCCATCAAAGTAATCCTTCATGCAATCGAAGCAGCAGGTTATAAAGCAGGTAAGGACTTTTACATAGCGCTTGATCCTGCATCTTCGGAATTTTACATCCCCAAAGAAAAAGTCTATCACCTTCATAAATCAACCGGGGATAAGCTTACTCCAAATGAAATGGTAGCATACTGGAAAAGATGGGTGAATAAATATCCGATCATCTCAATTGAAGATGGCATGGCAGAAGATGACTGGGATGGCTGGCAAATGCTTTCAAAGGAACTCGGTAAAAAAATTCAGTTGGTCGGCGATGATCTTTTCGTGACAAATGTGGAAAGGTTACAAAAGGGGATCAATCTTGGTGTGGCTAATTCCATCCTGATCAAGTTAAATCAGATCGGAACACTTACAGAAACCATCAATGCCGTAAATATGGCCTATCGGAATGCATATACTGCAGTGATCAGCCATCGTTCGGGTGAAACAGAAGATACAACTATTGCAGACCTGTCAGTCGCCCTCAATACCGGGTTAATCAAAACCGGCTCTGCCTGTCGCACAGAACGTATTGCAAAATACAATCAGCTTCTGAGGATTGAAGAACAACTGGGGTCTTCTGCTAAATATCTGGGGAAAAACTTTAAATACCTCCTGTAGAATGCAGGAATTCAAAGGAAAAATAATAGAGTAACAGAGTCACAAAGTCACAAAGTCAAATTGTCATAAATTGACAAAGGCCTGTTCTTTTTGGCATTGAACTACTTATTGACTTTTCAGTAAAAACCAAATGGCCGTTTAGAGATTTAATATTACTTTTTCCAGTAACCGGGTGACATTTTTTACATTTTCCTCGAATACCAGGAAGACATCTTCCCAGGTGACTGGTTTTTCATCGTGTTTCCAGGAATCATAATCGGTTGAAAGGGCGACCGCTGCATAGCTTAATCCTGCCTCATTGGCTAATGCAGCTTCAGGTGCAATACTCATATTTATAATATCTGCTCCCATATTACGAAACATGATCGATTCGGCGCGCGTGGAGAAGCGGGGACCTTCGATCGTAACGATAGTGCCGGTAGGGTGAAACGATAGACCCAGGTCGATAGCTGATGCAATAAGCATGCCACGTAAGGGTTTCGAGAATGGATCGGCTATGGCTAAGTGAATCGGGCTTCCCGGTTCGAATTCATCATAAAAGGTATTTTTCCGGAAACGTGTGAAATCAATGAATTGATCAGGGATCACGATATGTCCACGGTCGATTTCTTCCCTGAGACTTCCACAGGCAGTTGTCGCAATAACATGATCACAGCCCAGTTCTTTCAGTGCGTGTATGTTTGCACGGTTGTTAACATGTGTTGGTGTAATGGTGTGACCCCTTCCATGACGGGAAAGAATAAAAACCGTATTACTAATAATTTCGCCTTTGAGGAACGTTGAACTGGGATCGCCAAAAGGAGTCTTTATGCTGATCTCTTCAGGATTCCGGAATAAATTGAGGGTCTCAAGCCCGGAGCCACCGATCAATCCGATTATTGCCATATCCAGATAATTTTACGGCGAAAGTAATGAGAATTTTCTTCCTGAGACATGAAAAATGTACCTTTGCGATCAATTCAGAAATCGACCTATGAATATTCATTATATTGGTGAACACTTGCTGCCCGGAATGATCGGGAAGATATTTGTCTGGATCAGTTTTTCGGCAGCAATCATTGCTACAATCCTTTATGTTGTGAATATCCTGAGGAAGGATGAACCTCTGAAAGCGATCCGGTCATATGCGCGTGGGTTCTTTATTTTACATGTGTTTTCTCTGGTTTCAGTCGCAGTGATCCTCTATTTTCTGATCTTCCGCCATTATTTTGAATATGCTTATGTATGGGAGTATTCTTCTTCATTACTTCCGGTTAAATATATCATTTCATGTTTCTGGGCAGGGCAGGAGGGAAGCTTTCTTGTTTGGGCTGTGTTCCAGGCTCTTATCGGGTTCGTCCTGATCTTTATTTCCCGCAAATGGGAAGATCATGTGCTATCAATAGTGTCGCTCTCCCAGGTATTTGTAACCTCGATGATGTTGGGTGTTCATTTTCTATCTTTTAAGATCGGAGGAAGTCCTTTTGCTCTCTTGAGAGATACTTATGGTAACATCCAGGATTCGATCTTTAGTCATGCCGACTATCTTTCAATGATTAAGGATGGGAATGGATTAAATCCCCTGCTTGAAAATGTCTGGATGACCATTCATCCGCCGATCCTGTTTTTAGGTTATGCATTGGCGATGGTCCCTTTCGCCTATGCTCTTTCGGGATTGATGCGTAAGGAATATCTTTTATGGGTAAAAATAGCACTCCCATGGATAATCCTTTCACTTACAATACTGGGAGCAGGTATTCTGCTGGGGGGTGCCTGGGCATATGTGTCACTGACGTTTGGAGGCTTTTGGTCGTGGGACCCGGTGGAAAACTCGTCACTGGTTCCCTGGATGACACTCGTGGCAGGATTGCATTTCTTACTGGTAGCTAAAAAACAACGATATGCACTATTGGCAGCCTTTATGTTTATTCCCCTTTCCTATGTTCTTGTGTTATATGCCAGTTTCCTGACACGGAGCGGTGTTTTGGCTGATTCATCTGCCCATTCATTTACTGATAATGGAATGACTGCCCAGTTGCTGGTGTTTTTACTCGTGTTTTTAGTTCTTGCCATTGTATTCATAGCAATACGTTCAAGGAATTTCTCTGAGAAAAAGAATGAAATACTTTTATCCCGTGAGTTTTGGATGTTTATAGGTGCAATCATAATAGTCCTGGCCGCATTTCAGATTATTTTCACTACTTCTCTTCCCGTATTTAACAACATCTTCAAGACGAACATTGCACCCCCGTCCGATCGAACCGGGTTTTATAACCGCTGGCAAACTCCTTATGTCTTGCTGATCGCCGGATTTATTGCTTTTACCCAATTCCTTCATTACAATGTTAACTCAGGCCGTGTTTTTTTTAAGAAAATGGCGGTACCATTTATCGTCAGCCTTTGGATCCTTATTCTTCTCATGATAAATGATATTGTAATTAAGATGAATCTGGTGCTGGCGGTTTTCTTTATCCTTTTTGCCATCTTGTCATCTATTTATAACCTTATCTTCCAATCATCCCGCCCACGGAACCTTGCAGCTATTCTTACTCACATAGGATTCCTTTTCTTCGTTTTGGGTACAATCATAACCTTTTCAAATTCAAGGGTCATTTCTGCCAATACTTCCCAATTTGATCTTGGGGATACCAAAACCAATGCAGAAAACCTCTTGCTGGTGAAAAGCGATACACTATATATGAAAGGATTTTATGTTGTTTATAATCATGAGGTACAAGCAGGAAATATAACTACTTACTCTGTTGATTTCCTTAAAACGAGAAAAGGGAAATATGTCAGGGAGTTTACACTTTATCCTTCCGTGAACAGGAATCCACGAATGGGTGATGTTTACAATCCTGATACAAGGCATTTCCTTTGGAGAGATTATTACACGTACATTTCATCCGTGGGCATCAATCCCGATTACATCGTTGTCAGAACGATAGAAAATCCTTACATTAATATATTATGGGCAGGTGCAATCCTTATGATTGCGGGGTTTTCCTATGCTTTCCTGCGGCGCCTGAGGAAGAAACGTCAAATCAATTAAAATAATTTCATCTCTGGTCTTCCTTTGCTTTGTCCTCAAGTAAAGGAACAAACCGGAATTTGCCATGTTCGTGTTTTTGAAATTCTTTTTCAGAGATCCGGGTAATGGTCGTCATATCCTGAACATCATCACCTCCAACAGGAATGACAAGGATACCACCGGGTTTCAACTGATCAAGAAGGGCATCTGGAACGTATGGCGCTCCGGCAGTGACGAGGATTTTATCGAAAGGGGCATAGGATGGAAGCCCTTTGTAGCCATCTCCATAGAAAAGTTTTATATGGTAACCGAGTGTTGGTAGAAATCGGACGGCTTTGTCAAAAAGGGCTTTTTGTCGTTCGATGCTAAAGACTTTTGCCCCTATTTCCGCAAGG
>CAZUYY010000183.1:0-5725 GCA_964624935.1 uncultured Prolixibacteraceae bacterium | reverse complement strand
CCGTTTTGTCACATAATCGCTGAAATCCTGATAATTCCTCTTCACCTGCTCCTTGTAATCCTTCGTCATCTGTTCCATACTATTGTCCTGGGAATACCCCGTAAACGGCACAATCAGCATTATCAGGAACCAATAAAATAATTTTTTCATTAAATAACACTTACGATCTATTTTGATATTGTAATATCAATTGTTTTTACCGAGATATTCTTATTATGTATTCGATTCTTGATAAGCCAGTCCTGGAACTCTTTAGAGCTTAATGCCTTTGGCACCTTCCACCCTCCCTGCTTCTCAATATCCGATAATTCCTCTGTCCCCATGCCCTCCTTCAATCCTGGTTTTGGGATCGGAGTAGTCGAAAAAACAACAAAGACCCGGTTCTGATCCTGAATCTTCTCAGCCACCATACTGTATTCATCAGCCTTAGAATCATCCCCGAAATAGGAATAATTCTTCTCTCTTGAAAACAGATAATATTCCTTATCGGCAGTGATCGGAACTCCCTCTTCATAGTTCCCGTTCGCTCCCTGGTAAGGCAATAATCGCTGGCTCTTTTTCCCGTCATCGATAAAAACCGTCAGATAACCACTCACCGGACTTTTAAAGTACAGATAGAACGGATCATTGTTCTTAAAACTGGTGGTTTTGCAATTAATATGAAGACATGAAAGAGGATACGACTCAAACTCCGGCAGCGATTCACTGAGTTCTCTGGCTTCTATCTTAACAGTACATTTCAGATCCTTCACGGGAATTCTTCTTCCATCACTTAATTTAACGCCTGGTATCTCTTCACACTTTTTGTCTAAAAAATTGAGGACTTCCCCTTTTACATAAGTATTGGCGATCATATTAAAACACGTGTTGGTCTCGACCTTTTCACCCGTATTAATATTCGATAGATAAGTTGAATTGCTCTCGATTACAGCTCGTCCGAAGGCATTCTCAAGCGCATTGATAATTGCCTGATCTTCTGCCTCCTTTTCAACCTGTTGCCTCGATTTGTAGTCCGGAAATTCTACCTGGGCCGATCCTTCAATCGTAACGATCTTACCCTGCTGGGCATTGACTCCCCAGGGTAAGATTAAAAGTAGCAGTGAGATCAGTTTTTTCATCGGGATTAGGCCAGTTGGCTTTGTACTAAAATTTCATAATTCCATCAAGCTTATCCTGGATTCCTTTCGTTTCTTCTTCCAGTTGTTTGCGGATCACTTTCTTGGCTGATTCAATGGCATTCTGATAATCATAACCCAGACGTACATCTGCCTCGACATTTTTCCCGATTTTCTTATAGATCTCCAATAAAGGCAGGGTCCTTCCCAACTCCTGTGCAATCAAATTTTTAGAACCCGCAACTGTCTTTGTCACAGAAGCAGCATCTGCATTGTTCAGTTGCATGTTGGCAATGTTGTTCTCGATGAGTGCAGCCACACTGGTCGTTATCTCCCCGGCAAGGTTAAGTTTGGCCGTTTCATTGGCCTGTAATTTTGCCGCAGTCTGGGTCTCTGCAACCGAATTGCCCGATTCAACAATATACTTTGGTAATCCCTTATCATCCTTTTCATATTGTTTCAGCCATGCATTCTCCAACTGTTTATCAAGAGGTAATGCTCCCGGAGCAACATAATACCCTTCTTTGGTATATTTCTTTGCTTCCTGGCGTGCCTGTTTAACGGCTTTGTCGGTAAGCTCCTTTTTAGCTTCCTTGGTCTGGGCAAATAAAGGATAACCAATAACCATGGCCAAAAGAATGATGCAGGTAATCTTCACTGTTGTTCTCATACTATCGTTTTTTAAGGTTTGTTATCTGTTTGTACATTGATTTCCCGTTTTGTGACAATCTTCATGTAAAATTATCAATTATTTACAGCAATCACCTCAGGTTTTAAAGTTTTCATTTCATCCATTGCCATACCAGCCTGGGCGCCAATATAAGTCGGATCGCAAATGAAAAACTTACGATCATTATAAAGTACATAATCTCCTTTTAAAGGTGTCGTAAATCTCACTCCCACGGAAACATGGTTTGGATAATCCAGTCCGACCGCATCAAGATCCGTATAATGCCTGACCAGCCGCGCGAAAAGAACAGACCGGTCATCACAATCGGTATATGGATAATAAACTGCCTCATCACAGAACATATATTTTTCCCTCCCGAATTGCTCCTGGTCCGTTTTATACGGAAACGACTTCTGGATAAAGGATAATAATATATTCACTTTCTCAATCTCTGATTTTCCTGATAAAAGCGGCCTGAGTTTCCGGTCCAGTGAAATTAATGCCTTTTCCGAAAAAGGAGTGTTGAAATAGAGCTTAAGCTCACAGGCCGGGTAATTTCCTAGGTAGTCAATCAAAAAGAGGTTAATATCAACTTTAATGGTATCCCGGTGGAAAATATAAACATGTGTCTCCGGCTTATCAGAAAGTGCTGGTAATTCTTTTATCTGAATAGATACCGGGCTGGCTTTTCCGGCATAACTGAAATCATAGGTGCGCAGACTTTTAATGTACGCTCCCTGATCAGGAGAACGGAAAAGATAATAGTTTACACCTTCAACACGGATATAGTTGGTATTGTATAACGGATTATCACAATTCATCAATAACAGGATGTCATTCTTGGTATATCCTACCTTTACATCCAACCCGCTTCTTAACAAGCTTACCCAGGTAAACAGGATCTGGTCATTAACATTCCTGAAAAGCCGCTGGCTTGCTTTTTGTATCAATAAGTAATACCCAAAATCATTGAGCCTGAGATTCTTTGCCATCATTTTCAACTTTACAGCCACTTCCGCGAGCCCGGGATCTTTGAGATAGCTCCTATAAAAGCTTATAATACAAAGATTATCAATAGGATCATTAAGATGAATATCAGGAACTTCAGGCAGCTCATTTTTCTCGCCGTAAAATTCAAAGAAATTATTGTTGGATTTGATCTTGTACGAATCCTTTTCCGGGATTGGCTCATTATGAATCTCATAATTCCCTGGCCCCTTAAATTGTTCAATCGTGTCCATCTTGTCAATACTTTTCATCTGTAATAAAGACTGAACACGAGGTTGAACTTTAGGCTTGATCTTTACCCTCGAAGAATCCTTCATCAGGTTATATTCTTTCCATGCATTCTGCAGGAACTCCAGGAAAACAGAATCGTTCTTCTTTTGAAACCTCTCAAACTCAGAGGTTATCGATGCTTTGAATGAATTAAACAGTGAATCATATTTTGTTGAAGTACCCGTATTTTGTGATTTCCCGGATATAGATAAGACCAAACAAAATCCTCCTATCAAACTCGCCATAAACCTTACCCTGAAATCCACATTATTTCTCATCTGTTCTAAATTCTGTTCTTACTTCAAAATTCGTTGATCGATATTCGATTACTCAATTTAAACGCTACTATCTCACCTCCCCTCCCTCTTGGGGGAGGGGCCGGGGGTGGGGTCATCTCTCCCCTCCTTCTTGGGGGAGGCAGTTTTTCATTTTTCATTTTTCATTTTGCATTTGAGTTTTGGGGTGGGGTCCTTTGCGGAAAAAAAACCTTTTCAGAATATCTCAATCTTGAATGACCTTTTGCTATTTTTATCTCTGATTGACCAATAATAAACTCCCGGTCTTAAAGTTCCAGCCGGCAGCAGTAATTTGTTCTCAAGAGACTCGACTTTCTTTGTAAAAACAACAGAATTATCAGCTCCCTTAAAAATAGTAAAATGCGTCACAGAATCATCACTGTATTTCCATTCAAAGAGAATCTCTTTTTTAGCACTAAGAACCGCTCCGTCATCAGGCTTCAGAAGAACGATCAGGCTGTTCCCCCCTTTATAGATTTCCATTTTCCCTTTTTCAGGTTGTACATTTTGTTTGTGAACCTGATATGTTTTGTTTTTATCGTTCTCAGCAAGGATCGCATTCCTTGAAGTTTTATTAATAAAAAACAGAACAGAAAGGATACCAATTAATAAGACAAGACTCGCTGCAATTGCATAATATCTGTATTGGGAAACAAGTCCCGGAACTAATCTGAAAATATTCTTTTCACGAGTTGATCCTTCCCGGTAAATCCGTCTGACTTCTTCTTTTACAGCAACAATTTTTCTTGCTTTTGGCCATAGATCATGCATCTCTTTTCTCGCCTCCTCCAGATTTTTAAATTTCGGATCATCGCTCATCCGTTTATTGAAAGATTGCTGCTCTTCCAAAGTCAGTTCCCCATCCAGGTACCTTTCAATAAAATCAATATCGTTTTTATTTATTTCAGGAAATTCCATGTGGCGAATTAATTTAATATTCCGGCTTTTCTTTTTTGATATTCTGCCAGCAAAGATTGCATGCACCTGCTGAACCGCTGCCTGGCATTTGCATACTCAATATTTAAGGATTTTGCAATCTCCTCAAACCCTCGATTTTCTATCGTCTTCCTGATATGATTACCCTCCATCGACAACCCGAATCTCAAATCGATAATCTCAATGCAATCTTTCTTCATCTTTTTAAGGATCTCCATCACCCATTCGAGTCTGTCATCAATTTCATTCCCACTTAGATCACTATCAATAATGTCAACCTCATCGACAGAATAAATGTTCTTAAACCGGTTGTAATGTTTCAGACAGATATATCGGCAGATAGAATAATAATAAGTACTCAGGGAACTGTTCCCCCTGAATTTATCCTCACGTAAATTCAGGATCAGTTCCACCATCCCATCCTGAACAACATCTTCCGGTTGAATATACCTTGCTATTTTAAGATCATTGACCATCTTCTTAATACTATCAGCATAGTTCTTCATAAGAAACGAAATAACCTTCTCATCCCCATTTTTCACCCCCTCAATAAGTTCCGGCTCACTATATCTTCTCATTTGTACCTGACCTGCTGATTTTGTGACAAACGTTTATTCAATAATCATCTTTGAGTCCCCTCCGAAAACTAATTTTAATCCTACTTCAAAAATCGTTGATCGATATTCGATTGTTAAAAAAAACCACTACCCACTACCCAATACCCAATACCAATTAAAACCTTAAACAAATTCAGGGTTCTAAGGTACAAATAATCGAGTCAATGTAAGGATGATAAAAAAGATTAAATATCTTCCAATCGATTTTAATAATATGTGTACGTGATAACCTGATGAGAAGAAACTATTGGAACAATTATCCAGGAAAGTGTCGGTAATCCAAACGTACCATTCAGGGATATCTTGTTTATCCGGTTCATTTGATCGTAAGTGTAAGAATAGGTCATAAGTAACGTAGCCGGTGATTCCATCCTCATTGCGATAACTGGATTATATCCGGATTTTCCCAGGAATTGAAGTCCTCCGTTAACGTTGTTAATGCTGTTAAAATGAGATGCATCATAGAAAAATAATTGCTTGCTGTCCGAAGATGCCGGTGAGAGGGTTATGTAATCAACATTCAGGTATGAATAATGGTAACTTACGGTTCCGGGTTGCCCACCAGGGGCAGTTGTAACCTGACTGATCAGGTATCCCTCTGAATCATATTGATATGTATCGGTTGTCAAAATTGAAGAATCGGTTAATGAAGTAAATTGGACAGTGCTGGAAGATCCTACCAACCCTGATGAGTTTAAATTGTAAGTTATTTTCATAGAATAAAAACTGAAAGTGTCAATAAACTCTTCAAGAGTTACCCTTGACGTGGAATAGTTAAGGATATAGGTAAACGGTACAGTATCTTGATTTCCA
>CAZUYY010000182.1:0-5727 GCA_964624935.1 uncultured Prolixibacteraceae bacterium | reverse complement strand
GAAGAGAAACGAGCGCATCGCGCTACTCTGCCGCCTTCGGCATATAGCCTTTGGAAGCCATGCGTTCAAATGTGCCTGTTGTCATTTCCAAGCAATCAGGTGTTTCGGAGATCCTTAAACATGCCCTCAAAGTCGATTTCTGGGATATTGATGCTCTTGCCGATGCGATTTACGGCTTGCTGCATTATGAAGGACTGAAGAAAATGTTTATAAAATATGGTAAAGACGAAGTGAATAACCTGAAATGGGACAATGCCGCTGCCAGGGTGATGGAAGTCTACAACCATGCACTGACCTTATAATGAAAATAATAGATAGATAAATTAATAAAGACAGAATATGAGATCCATCTGCTTATACTTCCAGGTTCACCAGCCATTCAGGTTAAGGACCTACAGGTTTTTTAACATTGGCGATGATCATCACTATTATGATGACTATCAGAACCGTCAGATAATAAAGAGGGTTGCTGAAAAATGTTATTTGCCTGCAAACAAAATGATGCTGGATTTGATCAGTGAATACGGAACTGCTTTTAAGATCAGTTTCTCTATCTCCGGGACTGCCATTGAACAGCTTCAGCGCTATGCTCCTGAAGTTATCAAAGGATTCCGGCAACTTGCTGATACCGGCTGTGTTGAATTTCTTGCAGAGACTTATTCCCATTCACTTGCATCGTTAGGGAACAAGGAAGAGTTTATACGGCAAGTGAAACGACATTCCGATACCATCAAATCCCTTTTTGGCAAGAAGCCTCAGACTTTCCGTAATTCCGAACTTATATACTCTGACGGAATAGGGGAGATGGTGACAGAAATGGGATTTAACAGCATGATAACTGAAGGTGCCAGGCATATTCTGGGCTGGAAGAGTCCTAATTATATGTATTGCAGCGCCAGGAATCCAAAGCTTAAGCTTTTATTAAGGAATTTCAGGTTAAGTGATGATATCGCATTCCGTTTTTCCACGCATACATGGGCAGAATGGCCCCTGACCGCCGAGAAATTTAACGGCTGGCTGAATGGAATAGAAGCCCGCGAAGAGTTAGTGAATGTTTTTCTTGATTATGAAACGATAGGTGAACGGCAATGGAAAGAAACCGGGATCTTTGACTTCTTTAAGGCATTGCCGAAAGTTGTATTGTCAAAATCAAATTTCAAATTTTCAACTCCATCTGAGTTGACAGATGTCTTACAGCCCGTTGCACAATTGCATGTGCCTCACCCGATTTCATGGGCTGATGAAGAACGCGACCTTACCTCCTGGCTTGGCAACGAATTGCAGGATGAGGCCTTTTCTAAATTATATTCCCTCACAGAACGTATCCAATCCCTGGGTGATCCTGACATTGAAAGAGACTGGCAGTATCTTCAAACCACGGACCATTTCTATTATATGTGCACCAAATGGTTTTCGGACGGAACAATTCATAAATATTTCAATCCTTATCCGTCTCCTTATGAAGCATTTATAAACTACATGAATGTGCTTTCAGATTTTACGATACTTGTCGAAGATGCAATAGCGATAAAGAACACGCAGCGTCCCAAAAAAGTAAAGAATGAAGAACCAAAGAAGACATCTGTCAGATCGACACTGAAAAGAAAAGAGGAAATGGATTTTAAACCCCTTGATTTTGATAGTATTATCAACTTGTCTGACAGTAAGATCAAGACGTTGATGAAGAATCTCGAAATTGAAACTGTTTCGATAGCCATGAAAGGTGCTCATAAGGAAATTCGGGAAAAAGTTGAGAAAAACCTTGGTAAACGTGCACTTAAGATCTTTAAAGACCTTTTACAACAAACTAAACACGTTAGTGAAGCAGAGATAAAAAAATCCAGAAAACTCATCGAAAAACAAATCAAGTTACTTACTAAATAATCTGACTAATGACTGGAATACAAGATGATCTCATTCTGGCAAATGGATATTTGTTTGAGACCAGTTGGGAAGTTTGCAACAAGGTTGGTGGGATCTATACAGTTATTTCTACTAAAGCGTTGTCCCTCGTAAATGAATATCATGATAACTACATCCTGATCGGACCTGATGTATGGAAGGAAACCCATGAAAACCCTGAATTCCATGAAGACAAGTTCCTTCATAAAGCCTGGATGCAAAAAGCAGAAAGCGAAGGGCTGAAGATCAGGATTGGACGATGGAACATTCCATGTCAACCTTTGGTTGTTCTGATTGATTTCACACCTTACTTTGCACAGAAAGATAAAATCTTTGCATGGCTATGGGAGACCTATAAACTTGATTCACTTTCGGGTGGATGGGATTATATGGAGCCTGCCCTCTTCGGATATGCGGCCGCCAAAGTCATCGAAAGCTTTTATAATTATTATATTTCTTTCAATGAAAAAATTGTAGCCCAGTTTCATGAATGGATGACGGGAGCTGGCATATTGTACCTTAAAAATAAAGTTCCCCAGGTTGGAACCGTATTTACCACTCATGCGACTGTTGTCGGACGTAGCATTGCCGGTAATGGCATGCCGCTATATCGGGACTTGGGAATATACGATGGTGATGGTATGGCGCTGAAGTTTGGCGTCACATCAAAACAATCCTTGGAAAAACTTTCAGCAGCAAACGCAGATGCATTTACGACTGTCAGCCAGATCACGGATAACGAATGCAGACAATTCCTTGGAAAACAAGCCGATTTTCTTACTCCGAACGGTTTTGATGATACCGTCGTCCCGGCTCGTGAGGAATATTATGAAAAGCGTGCCAAAGCCAGAGAAAAGCTTTTCCAGGTAGCCGAAGGCTTATTGAATCAGCACCTTTCTAAAGACTGCATCTTTATCATTAACAGTGGTCGTTACGAATTCAGGAACAAGGGAATTGACCTTTTCATCGATGGTTTAGGCAGGCTGAACAAACAGGAGCGTTTACAGCGGGAGATCATTGCTTTTATTACTATTCCTGCTTACCAGTTTGGCCCCCGTCCGGAAGTTCTGGAACGAATTGCAAAAGGCGATTTCAGTAAACCGGTTACCGATGAATTCCTGACGCATGGCCTTCATGAACCTGAAAATGATGCAATCCTCAGAAGGATCAGGAAAAATGACCTGCACAATGCTCCGGGTGATAAAGTGAAGGTGATTTTTGTTCCAGCCTATCTGAATGGGAGCGATGGGATCTTCAACCTTGGTTACTATGACGTACTGGTCGGCTTTGATGGTTCTATATTCCCTTCCTATTATGAACCCTGGGGATATACGCCTTTGGAGAGTCTGGCTTTTCATATTCCAACCATCACCACCACATTGGCCGGATTCGGGCAGTGGGTGAAATCTCTTTATCCTACGATAAAAGAGAGTGTGACTATTATTCCACGGGGAGATGATAATGATGCGTTTGTGGTGGATGAGATGATAAAAGCTGTCTTACAGGTGAGCAGCAAGCCTGAGAAAGAAATCCTTAAGATCCGTCTGAAAGCTTTTGAGGTCTCCCGTTCAGCCCTTTGGAAGAACCTGATCAGCCATTATTATGACGCTTATACTTTAGCCCTGACCAGATCGGAAGCAAGATTTGATTTGTATAAAGGGAAGCAAGCCTATATTCAGACTGCACCGGTCAAAGAGGTTGTTGAGATAAGGCCGGAATGGAAAAAAGTCCTTGTGCTGCAGCACCTTCCTGAGAACCTGCTTCCTTTGAACCGCATAGCAAACAATCTTTGGTGGACCTGGAACAGTGAGGGATACGATCTCTTTGAAATGATCAATAAAAAACGTTGGGAGGAACTGAAGCATAACCCGATACCTCTGATCGAATCGCTGAACTACCAGGAATTACAGGATCTGAGCAGGAATGAAGCATTTGTTGCACAACTCAGCAAACTTACAGAACGGTTTGATGACTATATGTCGAAATCAAAGTTCAAACCGGCAAAACAGGTTGCCTATTTCAGTATGGAATTCGGCCTTCATGATACAATAAAGATCTTTTCAGGAGGACTTGGACTGCTGGCAGGAGATTACCTCAAACAAGCCAGTGATTCCAACTATAACATTATAGGGATCGGGCTCTTGTACCGCTATGGTTATTTTCAGCAACAGATCTCTATTACCGGTGATCAGATCGCGACCTATACACCCCAAAAATTTACGCATCTTCCTTTACAACCGGTGCGGGATGAAAATAATAACTGGCTCAAGATCACATTTGCACTTCCCGGCAGAACCATGTATGCCAAAATCTGGAGAGTAGATGTTGGCAGGGTGCCCTTGTTTTTACTGGACAGTGATATTGAGGAGAATATAGATGCAGACAGAATGATCACCCATCAGCTTTATGGCGGTGACCTCGAAAACCGTCTGAGGCAGGAAATATTGTTGGGCATCGGAGGTATACGTATGCTTAACATGCTTGGATTAAATCCTGATATTTTCCACAGCAATGAAGGGCATTCTGCTTTTATTGGCATTGAACGGCTCAGAAATATCATTCAAAACGATAAACTTACATTTTACCAGGCCCTTGAAGTCGTTAGAGCTTCCACTTTATTTACAACGCATACTCCTGTGCCTGCGGGACATGACAGGTTCACAGAAAACCTGATGCGGCGTTACTTGTCTCATTACCCGGAACATCTTAATATCAAATGGGAAGAATTCATGAACATGGGCAAGACTTCTGCCGATTCGACCGAAGAATTTTCCATGAGCATACTGGCTTCCAAACTTTCGCAGGAAGTCAATGCAGTCAGTAAGATCCATTGCAAGGTTACACGAGAGATGTTTGCAGGTCTTTATCCCGGCTATTATCCGCAGGAACTGCATATAGGTTATGTTACCAATGGAGTACATTATCCGACATGGGCCGCAAGATCATGGCAGGAACTTTATAGAAAACAATTCCCTGAAGGATTTGAGAATGATCAATCCAATCCTGAAATGTGGGAAAAAATCCAGGATGTTGATGACGATGTCATCTGGAAAATCAGGGTGGCACAGAAAAAGACACTTGCCGATTACCTGATCAACAGGTTATTCAGCGAGATGACCCGCCGGAATGAGAATCCGAAACTGATTTTCAGAATGCGTGATGCCTCAAGAAATGACGCATTGACCATTGGCTTTGCAAGACGATTCGCCACTTACAAAAGGGCTCATTTATTGTTTTCGAACCCCGACCGGTTGTCAAAGATCGTAAATAATTCAAAAATGCCTGTAAGGTTCATCTTTGCAGGGAAGGCCCATCCAAATGACAAAGCAGGCCAGGCACTGATCAAGGAGATTTATGAGATGTCGAAAACCCCGGAATTTCTGGGAAAGATCTTTTTTGTAGAAAATTACGACATTGAACTTGCCCAATATCTTGTGAGTGGCGTTGACATATGGCTGAATACTCCGACCCGGCCCCTGGAAGCATCCGGAACAAGCGGGGAGAAGGCTGTCATGAACGGTGTTGTGAATTTCAGCGTCCTTGATGGGTGGTGGGCAGAAGGATATCGTCCCGATGCCGGTTGGGCATTGAAGGAAGAATCGACCTATGAGGACACACATTTCCAGGATGAACTTGATGCAGAAACGATATACACCATGCTGGAAGAGGAGATCATCCCGCTCTTCTTTGATGTTAATTCCAAAAAAGTACCGGAACGCTGGGTATCCTTCATTAAAAATACAATCTCTGAGATTGCCCCTCATTTTACCATGAAACGACAACTGGATGATTATATCCGGCTGTTTTATAATCTACTATTTGAAC
>CAZUYY010000181.1:0-5731 GCA_964624935.1 uncultured Prolixibacteraceae bacterium | reverse complement strand
TTTCGGCATAGCGTAATATCCCGTTTCATGGCGCAGGGCTCCCATCAGCCTGTTGCTTTTGGCACAAGCAACAACATCGCTGTAAGTCTCAAGGCTCAGACCATTGGAAGGATTGGATCCTCCATGACATCCAATGCACCAGCTTGATACAATAGGGTTGATCGAGGCAGTGTAAGTTACATTTGCAGAATCACATCCTGCGGAATCACACTTATTATTATATGCCCCCTGTGCGATCCACCAATAAATAATACTTTTCTGAGCCAGTGAAAAGGGGTTGTTGGGTGGCATGGTTTCGTCCGGGTTGACGAAAAGAACGGTATATAGCTTGCTTCCCTGCGGATCAAATGGCGAAACAAGTTGCATAATACCCGTATAATTGTCAAGGATGTGATTTGCCCTGTGTGTCGCTTCATCATGACATCCTGTCCTGGCACAACCTGTCGTGATCACAGGTAGTACCGAATTCACGAAATAAATCGTATCGTGGGAGCATTTAAATTCCGGACCAGGTGGGGCAGGTTTTGGGGGCGCAATGGAAAGATCAGGGTAGTGGTGGCAGGATATAATAAGCAGAGAAACAATGATAATCATTGCTTTTAAAGATGATATTTTCATTTTGATATGTGTTAAAATATTGATATATCAGTTAGAATGGAGC
The DNA here is from genome assembly GCA_964624935.1 of uncultured Prolixibacteraceae bacterium. GTDB lineage: Bacteria > Bacteroidota > Bacteroidia > Bacteroidales > FEN-979 > FEN-979. Next base: position 5,070 of record CAZUYY010000181.1, on the reverse strand, counting down.
GCCTTCATAAGTTTATATCCTCTCGAGAAGAAATTAATTTTTCATAAAGATAGTAACTATTTATTTGAGGATTGCTTGTAAATCCCAGAACGGAACTGCAATAAAAGAGGCTATCTCGAAATTTTAAGATAGCCTCTTTCTTCTGCAATAATCTTAAGGGTCATTTAACTCTATTCTAATTTACTCAAAAAACACCTGTCTCAGAACTTTCCAAAACGGATACTAAGCTTGGCTGTAAATTGATTGATCAAATCAGCAGAAGTATTTTCAAGTTTAAAATCCGGGGAATATCGATAGCTTATTCCCAATCCTAAACGTAATGATTTGATCATATTGATTTCAAGCCTGACCCCTGGTTCAATAACAAAGAAACGATCATGGGAAATGAAACCGTGATGAAACTCTTTGTCGGAATTTTCACTAAATGTTGAATCGTGATGATGGCAGGAACGGATGTATTCCATAGATCCACCTCCGATCATCAACGGGAAGGCAACATGAACTTTTGAATTGGGAAGGAGCGTGTATTCCAGTAAAAGGCCGCCATACCCTCCTTTTAGATTGGCCCCATGCATTTTTGATTCGGTTGAATCATAATAAATATTCTTTTGGTGCACACCATCAGGATTCCCTATGAAACTTCCTGTAGCACCAATTGTCCAATGATGATCGAGTATCATCCCCATGCTCATACCGGGAAGAAAAGCACTTTTACTTCCGAACATCGTATACCCGCCATCCATTTCAATAAAATAACCCAGCGGAATTTTGCAGGTTCCACTGCAATGTCTGAATATTGTTTGGATCTCGTTAGTGCCCGTGGATTGAGTTGTTGTTTGTGTATCCTGGGCAAAGACTGCCAGTGCACTTGCCCAGCAGATTAACATGATTGTGATTTTTTTCATCTTTCAGTTTTTAAGGTTAAAGCCTGCCAACCTTAAGGCAGGGAGTATACCTTCTACCATATCCTGTTTTTAGATGTTTAGTGGTAATCACGTTGATCAATTGGAATTAAAAACTTTAGTTTTTTGCAAATAGTATATATGAACGAAAATAATTTCTGACATATGATTTATGGAATGAAATCTTAATTCGTAATTAAAAATATCTTCCCTTTAACAAAGCGTGACCGATAACATAGTAAGATCCCGAATCAATCATCGAGAAGATTCCAACAATAATCAGTACCCATGTTGTGAGCTGAATATTCAGGATACGGGTTTTTTCATGGAGAGTATCGGTCACATCAACTGTTCTTTTGCGTGCATAAAGGTAGATAATCAGGATCACAATCATTGGAAATGCATAACCGGTATTATAAAGCAGAATATGTCCCATGACAGCAGGAAAGCTCATATGAAGCGTGGCGTACTTCCCCAGAGCAATAATGTATGGAACAGAAACAGGAAATGATGATACAGAGATAATTACTCCTATAAGAAATGCAAGAGCCGGAGTAATAGACTTAAGTTTCGACACGATTATATTTTGAGTGCGGCTGGGCGGTTTATTTCTTTTATTCCGGTAATACCAGATACCAAAGATGGTCATAGCAATTCCGGAAATAAATTCGAAAAGATAATATTGAACATCTGACAGATTTCTTGTCGAAAAATATTTTCCGATAAATGCGTTCATCTGGTCAAGTGCCAGGTAACCGGCAACACCGCAGAGAATGTATGACCCGGTCAAACCGGTAAGATAAGCCATGCTGTTACGCAATGGCTTATTTGTAGTTAGGAGCAAGGCGAAAATAATAATTTGCTGAGTAGTTGAAAGACTATCAAATAAGGATAGCGACAAAGTAAATAAAACGGTACTCAATAGTTATCGTTTTAAAGCATGAACCCCAAAGAGAGGCTTTTTCATATCTTAATTGATCGTACAAAAGTACGGATGTTTCAATTGATCGCCGTAGTGAAACTTTGTATCGATTTATAAAAAAAAGTATAAATATCGCTTGCGATATAAAAATAAGTTTTATCTTTGCATCGCAGGCGATATTGTCTGTCACGATTTAAAAGAAAAAAGTTTGTAATATGAAAAGTCAATTTTATCAATTCTCAGCCAAAAGCATCCAGGGAAAAGAAATAAATATGGAAACCTATAGAGGGAAAACTATTTTAGTTGTCAATACAGCAAGTAAATGCGGTTTGACACCTCAATTTGAAGGGTTGGAAAAACTTTATCAGAAATACAAGGATAAAGGATTTGTCATTCTTGGTTTCCCCTGTAATCAATTTGCCAATCAGGAACCTGGTGATGAAAAGTCAATATCGGAATGGTGCCTGATTAATTATGGAGTAAGTTTCCCAATGTTTTCAAAAATTGAGGTTAACGGAAAAAATGCCCATCCGATCTATAAGTATCTAAAAAAAGAATTAGGCGGTTTGTTTGGAAGAAAAATAAAATGGAACTTTACAAAATTCCTCATTGATCCTGATGGAAAGCCGGTTAAAAGATTCGCTCCTGTTACAAAACCAGAAAAAATCGATGAGTATTTGATGAAAATTTTGAATTGAATTTCACAAAGCAATAAAACTATCCTATGGAATTCGAACAATTAAGGCTTGACAATCAACTGTGTTTCCCGGTTTACGCAGCATCAAGGCTTATTATCAGGGAATATCAGCCGCACCTGGATAAACTTGATATCACCTATCCCCAGTACCTGGTTCTCATGGTTTTATGGGAAAGGGATAATATTTCGGTCAATGAAATTTCACAAAAATTGATATTAAATACCAACACTGTTACCCCTCTTTTAAAACGGATGGAAACGCAGGGATTGATAAAACGTCAGCGTTCTGATAGTGATGAAAGAAAAGTAATTGTTGAACTCACGAAAAAAGGAAAACAAATGCAAAAAGAGGCTGCCAGGATACCTGAAGAACTTGCAGCAATCCTGATTTCAGGAACATTAAAAATTGAAGATCTGATTGATCTGAAAGATAAACTTAATTCAATAATTAAATTTCTCTCAGAAAAACAGGAAGGAAATGCAATAAAGTAGTTTTATGCATGTCCACTTACAGGATGTGGCTGGTATAGTTCTTCCAGTTGAGTGATCTCATCCTTAGATAGCTTCACAGTCAGGGCAGCAATGGCATCTTCCAGATGCCCCGGTTTGCTTGCACCAATAATCGGGGCAGTGATGGCAGGTTTGCTCAGCATCCAGGCCAGTGCAACCTGGGCATTCGGCAATCCTCTTTTAGTTGCAACTTCAGTAAGCCTGTTTACAATGTCAAAATCTGAATCTGATTTATATAACATTCTTCCAAATTCATCGGTCCTGGCCCGCAGTGTCTCATTTCTCTCCTTCGTTCTCTTCCCGGTCAGGAGTCCCCTGGCTAACGGAGACCATGGTATAACTGCAATCTTCTGATCCAGGCATAAAGGGAGCATTTCACGCTCTTCTTCACGGTAGATCAGGTTATAATGGGGTTGCATGGAAACGAACCTTGTCCAGCCATGAAGATCGGCTGTATATAAAGCCTTTGCAAATTGCCAGCTATACATGGATGATGCCCCGATATAACGTGCCTTTCCGGCTTTCACGATATCGTGAAGAGCTTCCATTGTTTCTTCAATCGGTGTATTATAATCCCACCGGTGAATCTGGTAAAGATCCACGTAATCAGTCTTCAGTCTTCTGAGACTGGCATCAATGGAACTCATGATGTGTTTACGTGAAAGGCCCCCGTCATTTGGGTCCTTGCTCATCGGGTTAAAGACTTTGGTAGCTATCACTACTTCATCACGTTTGGCGAAATCTTTAAGGGCAGTCCCAACTATTTCTTCACTGGCGCCGACTGAGTAAATATCGGCAGTATCAAAAAAGTTAATGCCCAGTTCCAATGCTTTTTTGATAAATGGCCTGCTTTGTTCTTCATTTAATGCCCATTGCCAGCGCTCTGTTATTTTACCATAGGTCATGGTACCGAGGCATAACCTTGAGACTTTCATTCCGGTATTTCCGAATCTTACGTATTCCATAGATTTATTTATTTAAGATTTTTATCGATGTCATTGTAAGTGAGCCCATATCAGGCTTATCATTAAAAATTTCTATTATTTCATTTTCTTCTTTTACAGCCAAAACATAAAGCAATGGCAGGAAATGCTCGGGTGTGGGAATGGCAAGATCAAAGGCCCTACCCTGTGCCCGGTAGTTGATTAACGATTGATGGTCATTTGAAAGTATAAACTTCTTCATCTTTTCATTTGCTTCGATGGCCCAGTCATATCCAAAACCGGGTTCATCAATTTTATCCCAATCAACAAGCCGGAGGTTATGAACCATGTTCCCGCTGCCCATTATCAGAATTCCTTTCTTACGGAGCGGGAATAGTTCTTTAGCCAGGTCATAATGATATTGTGCAGGCTGTGAGTAATCGAGGCTCATCTGGACCACAGGGATGTTGGCAGCAGGAAACATTCTTCTTAGCACACTCCAGCATCCGTGGTCGAGTCCCCATCTTTCATCAAGGCCAATCTCGGTTTTTTTTATAATACTTTTGGTTTCTTTGGCGAGTTCAGGACTTCCGGGTGCCGGATATTGAACCTCAAACAATTCCTGGGGAAATCCACCAAAATCATGAATGGTAGGTGGTTTTTCCATTACTGTGACGGAAGTCCCCCTGGTTTCCCAATGCGCCGAAATACATAAAATGGCATTTGGCTCTGGCAGGGTCTTCCCGGCCTCCCTCCATCCTTTTACAAATTCAGTTTCCTGTATGGCATTCATAGGACTGCCATGTCCGACAAAGAGCACAGGCATCTGCTCTGTGCTTTCGAAGGACGATGTTAATTGATTCTGTTCATTTAGTTTCATCGAAAATCCTATTAATGGAGGGTACTGAGATCTCCTTTCTGAGCGATTCTCCAATCCTGCCGGCGGGTAAATTCATTTGTTGTGCCATGCTCAAAAGAAGGGGTTCGATCTGCTCCCAAGGTGCATATTCAAACAGTTTTACGGTAAGTTGCTGCCTCAATTGAATCAACAATTGCCGGACAGGATATCTGAATTTCGCCCTGTTGAAAAAATTACTCTCCTCACCATAGTGATAA
>CAZUYY010000180.1:0-5731 GCA_964624935.1 uncultured Prolixibacteraceae bacterium | reverse complement strand
TTCACCAATTCACCAGTTAGTCCTGTATGCACCTAACCGCAAACGCATGCGTCTTGCTGCTGGGGTAATAGGAAACACTGGGGTTAAAAGTGTTCATTCCATGGGCCCAGGCTTTTAACGGGGCTTCCTCCGTGGAACTCCAGAACATGATAGCAAAATTAAAAAAATCCCAGCTTATATTATTGAACCTTACCCCGCTCAGAAAAGCGTCAAATCCTGAATATCCGGTATATTTCAATGGAGCGCCTGCGAAACCATTGCTGATATAAAGGAGAAAAAGCGTATTCCATTCATTTTCAGTCGGCACATGCCAGCCTGGTGGACAAAAACCCTGTGCAGCGGCTGTGTTATCATATCTCATCATCTCATCCCATTGATAAAGACCGCCATAACTTGCACAATTGGCAACATTATCGCTGTAACAATATTTTTCGTTAATGCAATTATCCCTCTGCATCGATGCTGAAAGGATCTGTGTCCCGAAATTCAGGTTGGCTGCCATCCAGCATCTTGCCCATAATTTTACGGTGGGGTATTGAGTGTTGTCCCGGATATCGGTGAGGAAATTGCCGCATGTGAATGCGGGAGTGTTGACGACGGTAATAACTTGTGTGGCGTTCCGGCTGCAGCCTAAATAATTGGTATATGTATAAGTGATCGTATGATTCCCGGTTCCTGCAACGGCAGGATAAAAAATATTCGAAGTCACTCCGGACCCGGAGTAAGCTCCATTTAATGGAATTCCTCCTGCAAGTTTTATGGGTTGAGCAGAAACTGTAGTTACGTTATCAGTGCAAAGTGTATAGGTAACAACCGGCACAGGATTTACGGTTGCAATAGCTTGGTTTGGCGTTCCCGGACAACCGTTAGCCGTGGGTTGTACAGCATAGGTCACCGTTTCGATCGAGAATCCTGTATTGTTCAGTGTCTGCACAATGGAATTCCCGCTTCCGGCTGAGAAACCGTTGACATTTCCTGAACTCCCGGTCGCAGTCCAGGTAAAGGTCGTTCCTGAAACATGAGAAGAAAGTGAAAAATTAGTTGTTTGTGCAGAACATAATGTATTGCTGGTTGGCGTGAAAATGACATCCGCCACAGGATAAACAGTCACAGTAATGTTGGAACTGGGTCCGGAACATCCGTTATACGTAGCTGTTACAGAGTAAATTACAGTCTCGGTCGCATGCCCTGAATTGATCAGCAGTTGAGAGATCACTGGCCCGGAGGAGTTGCTGTAACCGCTCACATTCGGTGAACTGCCCGTAGCGGTCCATGCAAATGTTGATCCTGGCGTGTTTGACTGAAGGATAATGTTTGTTGTACTGCCGGAACAAATCGCAGGGTTTATTGTATTAGTCACTGAAGGAACTGGTTTCACAGTCACAACATACTGATAAACATGCCCGTCACAATTGTTTGCATGCGGCGTAATAGAATAAGTCACTGTGCCCGGAGCGGTCGTTGAATTGAACAGTTGCTGGTTCAGTGTGGTCGAAGGAACGGTACTATTCGACCATCCTGTAATTCCCGGGCCGCTGGGGGTACAGGTCCAGGTAAATTGTGTCCCCGCGACATGGGAACTAAGATCGACACCCGTATAATTCTGGGAACAGATACTTTCAGTCAGCGGCGTCGTGCTGAGATCCGGCAATGGATTCACAATAACCTGGTAATCATAAACGGGCCCGCTGCAGCCATAAGCATTCCCTGTAATATGATAATCAAGGGTGTCAACAGTATACCCCGAGTTGTAAATAACCTGATTGATGTTAAGCATTCCCGGCAGGGTCGTATTATTGCTGTACCCGCTCAGATGATTCCCTGGATTTGCCGTGCATGTCCACGTGAATCTTGTGGAATCCACATTGGAGGTAAGGGCAATAGCAGTGTTAACACTGTCGCAGATGGTTTCACCCAGAGGCGCGGTTAAAAGCAAAGGTTCAGGGCAAACGACAACGGTAAAATTGGTGACCGTCCCGGTACATAAACTGCTGTGGGGCGTAAAATGATAATTAACGCTGTCTAACTTGTTTCCTGAATTTGTCAGGGTCTGATTAGTAAACAGAGCGGGTGTTGTGGGATTATTTGAATATCCTGAGATATTGGCGGAACTGACAGTCGTCGTCCACGTATAAAGTGTGTTGGTGACGGTAGAATTAAGCGTAATGTTGGTTGGATTGTTGTTACAGATCCTTTGTCTCAGCGCTGTATTTGTTATTATCGGCAGTGAATCAATAGTAACCGTTTTGATCATTGTATCCGAGCATCCTTCAGTAGAGAAAGAGATCAGGGTGACATTAAAATTTCCTGAAGTGGCATAAATATGGGTAGGATTTGGATTACCGATGACATGTGCGGAACCATCCCCGAAATTCCAGTTCCAGTTAACCACTGCATTCTGACTCGTATAACTCGAATCATTGAATTGCATGGGCTGGCCTGCACAACCGATCCCATGGGTAAAGTTAGTATGAATGACTGTATAGGTCAGAGTATCGGTAATGGTTACCTGGCAACCATTTTGGGCGGTGAGCAGACAACTGTAAGTTGTACCGGTGACAGGGTGGGGAACAACAATGGTATCTGAAGTATAATTTCCGGGCGACCAAAGATAAGTAAATCCGGGAGGAGCTATCAGGGTGGCTGTGGAATCACCCTCGCATAACGCAGTATGGATTTGAAGATAACTGCAATATGCTGATAAATAAGCATAGCCATAATGTCCCCCGGGCGAGCAATCCTTGGTAGTGAAAACAATTGAAAGGTGATGCCCATGCCAGCTTTGAAGACTCATGCCTACAGTGGTCCATTCTTTCCAGTCTGTGTGTGCCGTTGGAGGCGGAAAGTTATGACGATGCCAGCCGGGACCCAGAGCGGTATCGTTTGCCCAGATGAAATAATATCCGCAGGTTGAATCGAAGATTGTACCGGTCGAATCTTCCACAGCAATCTGAAAACTGGGTTGTTGGGCATAAGGGTGGCCTTGGTTCTGAAGAACCACGGCATACCGGTAGATAAAAAGATAATTGCTGTTGTCAACATAAACATTAAATTTCAACGTTGCAGCATGTGATCCTCCCGTGGCATGTCCTAACCTGGCGCCGTAAGCTTCTCCCGGGAATACTGAGATCAAGCTGTCGCCGGTATTAGGATCAAGGGTTCCGGGACCTGTAATGATTGCATGCAGGGGAGGACAATGAGCAGGATTGTTCCCTTGATAACATTGGAAATTACCATGAGGAAAAGGTGCGATAGTATTGGTATCTAATCCTGGATATAAAGTGGGATTAGCAAATGATCCATAGGTCCCTGTCCAGTTAGTAAAATTTCCAAGGTTGAAATCGGAATTAGGACAGGTCGTAATGAGCTGAGCTGAAAGCTTCTCAATGGGAAGAAAAAAGTTAAAGATAATAAGCCCCGGAAACAGAACGATTCCGTTTAACCGCTCAAATGAGATTTTAAATGTCTTCATGAGATTAAAGTTAATTAGTAACTCATGAAATACTCTTTTTACACCATAACATTTTTTACCGTCCGAAAGATACAAAAAAAATTCAAATTCCCCTCCGAAAACAAATTTAATTCTTCCTCCTAACTTCTTTGATCGACATTCGATTACTCAAAAAAAACCAATACCCAATACCCAACACCTAATACCCCTCAATCTTTAATACACCTTACGTTGAAAGCATGACTCCTGCTCCCCGGGTAATTTGAAACACTTGGATTAAAAGTGTTCATTCCATGAGCCCATGCCTTCTGACTTCCTTCGGGAGATGACGTCCAGAACATAACAGCAAAATTGATAAAATTCCAGCTTACATTATTGAACCGGGTTCCGCTCAGAAAAGCATTGAATCCCGAGTAGCCTGTATATTTTAACGGACTTCCGGCAAATCCGTTGCTGATATAAAATGCGTACAGGGTGTTCCAGTCATTGTTAGTGGGAATATGCCATGCAGGAGGACAGAATCCCTGGTCTGCAGGCGTATTATCGTATTGCATTAGTTCGTCCCACTGGTAAAGACCTCCGTAAGAAGCGCAATTTGTGACATCGTCGCTGTAACAATATTTTTCCGCAATGCAGTTATTTCGTTGCATGGATGTAGAAGGGATGATGGTCCCGTAATTCAGGTTCGCTGCCATCCAGCACTGGGTGCCTATTTTAATCGTAGGGTACGTTTGATTATCCCGGATATCGGTCAGGGTATTATCACAACTGAATAAGGAAGCGCTGAGGACAGAAATAGTCTGAGATGCATTGGCATTACATCCCCAGGTATTGGTATAAGAATAATTGATGGTAATGTTCCCGGGGCCTGCAACGCTGGGATAGAATATTCCTGCATTGACACCGGTACCGGAATAAATGCCGCCCAAAGGTACTCCCCCTTTCAGGGTAATTGGCTTGGCATCGGTTGTCGTCACGATGTCGTTGCAGATTGTAAATGTCACTTGTGGTGCAGGGTTGACGTTGACGATCACATGATTATCAGTACCGGCACAGGAATTAGCAATGGGGGAAATGTCATAATTGACATTTTCAATAGCAGTCCCACTATTATTCAGGGTCTGTGCGATGAGGTTCCCGCTTCCCGGACCAAAGCCGCTTACATTTCCGGAGCTTCCTGTTGCAGTCCAGGTGAAGGTAGCTCCTGCGACATGTGAAAGAATTGAAATACTGGTAGTGCCGCCGGAACAGAATGTCTGTCCGTTTGGATTAAAGTAAACATCGGCCACCGGGTTTACCGTAACAATGTAATCTGCAATAGCTCCATCACAGCCATTCAGGCTGGGTGTCACGGCATATGTGACGGTTTCAATAGCAAAGCCTGTATTGACAAGAGTCTGGACGATGCTGCTTCCGGCTCCGTTTGAGTACCCTGAAACATTCCCTGAACTTCCGGTAGCTGTCCAGGTGAAGGTAGTTCCTGGTAAATTGGCGATCGGGATAATATTTGTAGTGCCATTCGAACACATGGTAGAGTTGGCGGCATTCGAGATCGATGGACGCGGCTTAACGTTGACAGGAAGCACGGTGGGTAATGCTGCAGTACAACTGTTTCCATTGATATAATTTACAGAAACCGTTTGTGCACCCGCAGTATTCCATAAAACCGTGGCGGTGTTATTGGTTATTCCTCCTCCTGCAATAATTGAACCTCCGGCCGATACTGACCAGGAATAGGAAGTCATACCGGCATCGGTAGTGTAAACTGCAGATAGTCCGATACAGATCGTATTAATTCCTGTAAGGCTTGGTACGGGAAGAGTATTCACCGTAACGGTATAGGAAGAGGGAGAAGCTGCAGTGCATCCATTGGAATTGATGTAATTTACCTGAATTGTCTTTGAACCGGTGGTACTCCATAGCACCGTGATGCTGCTGGTGCCGGTTCCGGATGTAATAGTACCTCCGGCCGATACGCTCCAGGTATAATTACTCATCCCTGCATCAGTTAAATAAGTACTGGTAGAATTCAGGCAAACGGAAGCAGCCCCTGAGATTGAAGGAACGGGCAGGGGGTTGATAGTAACAGTCGCAGTCCCGCCTTGAAGCTGAGAGCATGTGGTCGAACTTCCATCCTGAACACTGATCAGATTATAATTGAATATTCCCACGATGTTTGTCGGAGCGGCAACCGTAATACTGTTTCCAACAGTAGTTGTCACATTCTGATTACTGCCTCCATTTATATTATACGTGAAAGTATAGGGAGGGGTTGAGGAA
>CAZUYY010000179.1:0-5750 GCA_964624935.1 uncultured Prolixibacteraceae bacterium | reverse complement strand
TTTTTCCTGGATGCTCTCACAGAAACTTCCGGGACAAAATGAGTCGCCTCTGAAGGCAATTTCAGAAAATACAGCATTGATCATTCAGATAAACAGGCCTTATGAACTCTCGCAGGATATTCTCTGCCAAAATCTTCTTTGGAAAGAATTAACGGTTATACCCTACTTTTCTTCTTTAATGTATGATATCAGCAGAATTGATTCCCTGATAAAGACCAATAAAGAGATCATGCAGGTTATAAAAAAGTATCCGCTTTATCTCGCCATGACGATGGTGACCCGTTCATCATATGGGTTTCTTTTTCTAAGTTCAATCCCGGAAAAAAATGGTGAAGATCTGATTACGGGAATTCTTGAAGATAATATCAAAGGGAAGATCAGCATCCTGAAAAACCAGTACGGTTCTGCAAACCTGATAAGGGTGACACTAAAAGGCACACGTGAATCTTTTTATTTTGCTGTAAGAAAGGGTGTCTTTATGGGAAGTTGCCATCCTGAATTGGTGACCAAAGCAATCGATCAATTGTACCTGAATATTCCGTCACTCTCTGGTTCAAGCTTTCAAAAAGTGGAAAAAACTATAGGGAAAAAAGTGGATGCCAACATCTATGTCAATTACCATCTGATCCGGAGCTTTATCTCAAGCCTCCTCCAGCCAGAACAACAGAGTGAAACATATAAGATTAGCTGGTTTGCCGAATGGAGTGGGTTGGATGTCATATTAAAAAAAGATGAAATGCTTATCAACGGATTCACAACGATTAATGATACCGGCTCACAGTACCTGGGGATATTTTCAGGACAATCACCGCAAAAGATAAGGATAGTGGGCATCCTTCCAGATAATATCTCCCGGTTCATCTGGCTGGGTTTTAATACTATTGGCGATCTTTATGAAAATTTTCAATCCTTTGCCTCTAAATACCAGGGGTACACTGATAACAACCAGGAATTTCAGGATTTTGAAACCCGGGAACAGGTTGTTGTGAAAGATTATTTCCTCCCCTGGATGGGATCAGAGCTTTGCATGGCAAGAGCGCTGAATAACCCTGAAACCATGCGGGAAGATCCATATGCCATCGCAAGAGTCACTAATAAACAGCTGGCTGATAGTCTGCTCGGAGAATTTGGGAAATTGTTCCCGAAAAAGAAGGATTCTGTCTTATATCACAAGGTAACTATAAAATATCTGCCATTCCCTGAACTGATGTCTAGTCTTTTTGGCACTGTATTCAGTGATATCCATAGTACGTGTTATGCCTTTCTGGGTGATTATATCATTTTCGGAAATGATCTGTTGGCAATGAAAGATATTATCGATCATTTTGTTTATGGTCAGGTCTTAGAGAAAGATAAGACTTTTCAAGCAGTAAGTGAACATATTTCTGAGCAAACCAATGTGTTTTATTATTTCAACACTGGCCGTTCCCACCCGACACTCCGGACAACTTTCAGCGATGAACTGTACTCACAAATTGAACCAGTCTTTGATTCCCTTAAGAACTTTGAATCCATTGCCTTGCAGTTTACCTGTAAAGGGAATATTTTTTACACAAGTCTCTTTATTCATTACAACCCTGCCTCAAACACCCAAGAACCACTTGAGTGGCAAACTGTTTTGGACACCTTGGTAACCGGTCCTCCAAAGACAATAAAAATATTCAGGCATGGGCCAAAGGTGATTCTCACTTTTGACATAGCCAATAATTTCTATCTTATCGATTCTGCAGGAAACATTGGATGGAAAGTGAAGGTTTCTGGTAAGCCACTGGGGCTGCTCCATGAGGTTTATCTCAAAAAGGACGATAGCACTTGTTTCCTTTTTAATACTGAGAACCAGATTTATCTTATTCATCCGGATAGCAAACCTCTTGCAGGATACCCGGTAACACTCCCTGCCCAAGCTACAGCAGGTCTTACCTTGTCCGAATTGGGTAAAAATAAAGAGCCCCGGATATTCATTCCATTATCCGATAAAAAAGTTCATGCCTATGATCTTGATGGGAAACCTGTTCTGAACTGGCCAAATCCTGGAATGAGTGAAGTGATCGGTCAACCAATTCAGGTTCTTCATAGTGGAAACAAGGATTTTATCTTTATTACCGGTAAAAATGGCCATCTACTGGTTACCGACAGAAAGGGGAAGACCATCATGAGTGCAGCGAAAAACGTGAGAGTTTCAGCAAACAATAAATTTTATGTGAACAGTACCAACCGTAAAGGTCTATTCCTTACCACGGACCCAACAGGTAAAGTTTTGTACTTTCAGGAGAGTGGAAGGACCTCAGAAGTAACATTTAATATTTTCGCAAATAATCACACTTTTCTTTACGAAGATATCAACAACGATGGCGCGTTTGAATTCATTTTCTACGATCATAACAAGATTTATATTTATGACCGTTTCTACAAACTGATATATAGCTATGTCTTCCGAAGGGAAATCACTGTGCCTCCTTTTATAATAGAATTGCCAGGAGGCGAAAAAAGAATCGGCGCCGTTTCTGGTTCTGCAAATGAGATCTATCTTTTCGGCATTAAAGGTCTGCTCGATGTACTTCCGGGTATCAGGGGAAATACTGCATTTACAATTGGAAATCTCGGAACTGACCCGGGACTTAAATTGCTTATTGGGGCGGGAAAAAACCTTAAAAGTTATGCGTTACCGCAATAATATTTTCTGACCTTGTTTTAACGAGTGCCCCGTTTCCAGTTTATTGATTTTATAAAGTCTGCTTAATTCCACCCCATAGTTCTGGGATATTGAATAAAGCGTTTCTCCTCGTTTTACAAGATGAAATGCAACAATTCCTTTTCGTTTTTTTGGTTCAAGATAAACCATTTGTCCTACGACCAACGGAGCATCCTTTTTCATATCATTAAACTTCCTGATCTGTTTTGCAGAAACATGAAATGCATTCGCTACATTTTTAATATTATCATTTTTCCTGAGAAAAATAAACTGAAGACCATTATTGAGATATACCATTCTTTTTCCCGGTCCTTCCGCAAACACATCAAACTTCTCACAAAATCCCAATGAAGGATTTGAATCTTTCACTTGTACTATCGAGTCATAAACGAAAGCTAAATCTGTACCATCGAACTGGTATAACCGGTAATCCTCAATAGTCTTTATCAGGTGTACTGCATATTGTGGATTGGTAGCGTAACCGTACGATTTAAGGCCGATAGCCCACCCCTTATAATCTGTAATCTCAAGATTGAATAGCGGTTTATAACGGTCCTGCCGGGTGAGGTAAAGAGAGTGATCTCTGAATGACTCTTCAGGACTATTGTACTTACGAAAACATTCATTTTTTGTCTCATCATCCTGTGTATAAGTATTCCCGGTCCAATCTTTATGGCATTTTATTCCGAAATGATTATTGGCTTCCGTCGATAATGGACTTCTACCGGCATTGGATTCATAGATTCCCTGAGCCAGTATGATACTTGCTGGTATCCTGTATTCTATCATCTCCCGGACTGCAATTTGTTTGTAGGTCTGAATGTACTTTTTAACAGCCTCTTCATACCCATTTGTCTGTGAGAAGGCGCTTTGATTTGGGAAGACAGTCAGGCAGAAACAGGTAAGAATTAAAGTAAGTAAATAAATCCCACACCTTAACTCCAATGATTCGTAATTCGTAATTCGTAATTCGTAATTGACCATACTCTATTCTCTATTCCGGACCAATTCTTTGAACCGTTTGCCCCTCATCTCAAAATTCTGGAATTCGTCATAACTTGCAGCGGCAGGTGAAAGCAAACAAATGAGTCCTTTCCGGGTTACATTGAAGACAATATCTATGAATTCATCAAACCGCGATAGTAAAAATAACGTTTGTCCGGGGCTTTTTATATCTCTGATTTCATGCAGGATTCTCCTGCCGGCATCACCAGTGAAGATCAGGTTTCTTACACCTGAAGCCGCCAGAAATTTTGCCAGTCCTGAATAATCGATTCCACGGTCAAAGCCTCCGAGAATCAATGTATCCACCATTGCAAGTGCCTTTATTGCTTCGATACAGGCTTCCGGAATCGTGGCAATCGAATCATTGTAAAAATGAATTCCATTGAACTCCCCCACATATTCTATCCTGTGCTCCAATCCCCGGAAAGAGGAAATCCCTTCTGTAATTATTTCTTTATCAATACCCAGTTGTTTACAAACGATGACCGCCGCCATAATGTTCATGAGGTTGTGTTCGCCTTGCAATTTAATCTTTCGGCGGAGGTCGAAGATAACTTCCTCCATCCCTCCCGAAGAAAAAACTATCTGTTGATTCTTTTTGTAACATCCATCAACCAATTCGGTTTGAAGTGAAAAAGGAAGTTTATCGGCAACATATATCTTTGAAATGAACTGTTTGATCCTCTTGTCATCATAATTAAAAATAAAGTAATCCCCCTGCACCTGATATTTAGCAATATTCATTTTAGCAACCTTATAGTCATGAAAGGACCGGTATGCATCAAGATGTTCCTGATAAAAATTAAGAAGCACTGCAATGTGAGGCGAACGTGTGATGTACTCTAATTGGTGTGATGAAAATTCATAGACAAGATTCGTTTCTGCCTTGATCTCATCAATGAAATCAAATGCCGGCCGGCCAATATTTCCCATAAGCAGTGCATCTTTCTCAGCAAGTTTCAGGATATGATTTATAAGGGTAACAGTTGTACTTTTCCCCTTAGTTCCCGTTACTCCAATAATCTGCCGGGAATACCTGTTAAGGAACAGATCTGTTTGAGAGGTGATGGAGGATCGATGAATATTGTATGCAACATCCTTTAAAGAAATTCCGGGTGATTTCATTATCCGTTCAAAAAAATTCAACCCTTCCAGGTATCCTTCACCTAAAATGAAATCAATGAATTGATCATTATTTAATATTTCATTTTCACAGACTGATTTATCTGCATCAGCAATTGTAAGATGAAGTTCCGGCAACACACGCCTTATTAGATGATAACTTGATTGTCCTTCCCTCCCAAAGCCAAGGAGGAGTACTTTCTTGTTTTCCAGTTCTCTCCTGATAAGATCAAGCATGAATTTTCGATCTTAAGATTGAGGCAAATTCTTCCGGAAGAAAATTATTTTCATCAAAAGAATAAAGGAGTGCCCCCGCATTAAAATTTTTGTATCGCGAATAAAATTCTGAATCTTTATAGAGTTGCAACAATGGGGGAACACGGTTTTCAGGAATCATCGCTAAGGCTAATTGCAGGGCAACATTTACTTCATCTACCGTTCCAATGCAATCAAATGGCTTTGAGTCTGTCATACCTGTGAGTTGTCGGAGAACAGGCCAAAGGTCAATATCCCTGAAAAGATTCTTCCCAAAAATGGATTCCAGTTTATCGTGGGGTATGAAGGGAGAAAGAATGAGGTACGTGAAAAGGCATTTTCCACAGTCTCCACACCATGTATTGGTTTTACTTCCGACGTTACAGCTTTTAAATACATCAAAATACTGGGGGAAACCTGAAAATAACCGGGCAATCTGCAGTTCATTCAAAGGCCTGAGAAAACTGAAATACTCTATATCGGAAGTAATAAACCGGTCAACATAGCACCGCATATCTTTCTCAAATTCAAGCGATTTAGAATACTGGTGATTGATCTCAAATCCTTTCACTGTCGATTCATTTGCACTTGATTCATTCGACAATGCAATGTATTTTTTCCCTGCCAACCCTGCTGCCAGAACAGAAATAAATGCAAGCAATGCAGAAAAAGGAGT
>CAZUYY010000178.1:0-5759 GCA_964624935.1 uncultured Prolixibacteraceae bacterium | reverse complement strand
TAAGCTATAATTTCGGGAATGTAATCAAGAATACAACAAATCTGCGTCTTTCTTTAACCGTGAATAACGTGTTGACTATAACGAAATACACTGGGGTTGATCCTGAAGTTAATATAGGCTCATCGCTGGGTATTGACAATAATATTTATCCACGATCACGCGTTTTTGTTTTGGGTGTAAATCTTTTATTCTAACTCTTTAAAACTGAAAAAAATGAAACGAATATTTAAGATAACATTCATCATCACGGCAATTTCCTTGTTTCTTGCTACTTGTACCAAGGACCTGAGTAAAGGGCCGATTGATCCGAATATATTAACTCCGGCAAATGTTTTCAACAATCCTACAGGCATTAAACAAGCGCTTGCCAAGTGCTACGCAGGACTTGCAGTTTCCGGACAGGAAGGACCTTCGGGAAACCCGGATATCAGTGGAATCGATGAAGGATTTGGCGAATATATCCGTGGTTATTGGTATCTCCAGGAATTACCTACAGATGAAGCAGTCATCTGTTGGAATGACGAGACTATTAAAAATTTCCATTCACTGGACTGGAGCGCAACCGATGTATTCATTGGTGCCATGTATTCCAGGATCTTCTACCAGATCTCCCTTTGCAATGAATTCTTAAGGGAATCGACAGATGCAAAACTCAGCGGATATGGTATTACGAATGCTGTTGACCTGACCAATATACATTACTATCGTGCTGAGGTTCGTTTCCTGCGGGCACTGAGTTATTATCATGCACTGGATATGTTTGGGAACGTTCCATTTGTAACTGAGAATGACCAGGTAGGAAAATTCTTTCCTCCCCAGATCAAACGAGCTGATCTCTTTACATACATTGAAAGTGAATTAAAAGCAATCGAACCTTTGATGGTAAATGCCAAGCAAAATGAATATGGTCGTGCTGACAAAGCCTGCGTTTGGAGCTTACTTGCAAAACTCTATTTGAACGCTTCGGTATATACCGGCACCGATAGAAGTACCGATTGCATTACTTATTGTAATAACATAATAAATGCAGGTTATGCTTTGGACGAAAATTACCAGTGGCTATTCCTGGCAGATAACAACCTCAGCAATGAGATTATCTTCCCGGTTGATTTTGACGGAATAAGAACCCAGACTTATGGTGGTACGACGTTCATTGTTCATGCAGCAGTTGGAGGAAGTATGGTCCCTTCCGATTATGGTATTGCCGGAGGTTGGGCCGGGACTCGGGTGACCAGCGCTTTCGTCCGGTTATTCTATCCTGACCTTAAAGATCTGCCATGGCATTCTCCCACTCCTCCAAAAAATCCCAAATCCTATCCCATTATCTATGTGCCGGGTTCCTACCAGGGATGGAATCCTGCAAACACTTCTGATGTTCTTGCATCGGTGGGCAGTAATAGTCAATATGAAGGCTACCTAAATTTTACAGTCGACAGCGTTCAATTCAAATTCTGCACAACTCCCAACTGGAATCATAATTATGGCGGGGCAAATGGAATACTGGTCCCAAGCGGTGCGAACATATATTCAGGTGCAGCAGGTTATTACAAAATAAATGTCGACACTGCAGCCCTGACATATTCTGTTGTAAAGACTACCTGGGGTGCTGTTGGCGATGCTACGCCTGGAGGATGGAATACAGATTCACCGATGACCTACGATACTGCTGCTAAAGTCTGGAAGGTAGTTCTTGACCTGACAGTTGGCAGTGTCAAATTCCGTGCAAACGGTGCATGGGATATTAACTATGGAGCCGATACTTCGCGTCCCGGGATCCTGGTATCTGGTGGCGCAAATATTCCAGTCGCTGTTGCCGGGACTTATACCATCACTATGAAACTGGGTATTGCTGATTATACCTATTCCATTGTCAGAAACAGTTACGATCACAGAGCATTGTTCTGGACAGATGGGCAATCACTCGAAATCAGTGATATGGGTAGCTTCACAAATGGATATGCTGTAACCAAGTGGAAAAATGTAACCAGAAGCGGTGCACAAGGGTCTAATCCTAATTACGAAGATATCGATTTCCCGGTGTTCCGTCTGGGCGATGTTTACCTTATGTATGCAGAAGCAGTTTTAAGAGGTGGCGGAGGGGGTGATTTGACTACTGCCTTGGGATACGTGAACGCTTTAAGAACAAGAGCTTATGGCGATAATTCTGGAAATATCACCTCATCACAACTGACCTTGCCTTTCATTCTTGATGAAAGAGGTCGTGAATTGTATTGGGAGGGTTCAAGGAGAACCGATCTTGTTCGTTTCAATGAATTAACGACCAGCACGTATTTATGGCCATGGAAAGGCGGTGCAAGTGGTGGTGCGGCGACGGACCAGAAATACAATATTTTCCCATTACCTTCTTCCGATGTTTCTGCAAATCCGAACCTGAAACAAAATCCGGGATATTAATTTATTTAAAATCTATATATTATGAAAAAACTATCAATTATTATTTTTTTAATTGCATTGGTGGGCTTGTTTTCGTGTAAAAAAGCCGAAAAATCCGAGGTCAGCTCAAATCCGGTTCCACCGGTTCTGAAACTAACGGCGGATTCATTAGCTCTCCAGAAATCCTACGCGGATACTATGATCACCTATCAATGGTCGTCTGCAAATTTTGGAATTTCACTTGTAGTGACCTATACCCTTCAGGTGGATAAAAAAGGCGATAATTTTAATAATGCTCTTGCTATCGGATCGGTAGTAGGTTCTACCTCACTTTCCGTTCTTACCAGCGTTTTGAATAACCAACTCCTGGGTTTGGAGTTCGATCCTGATCTGAATCCATCAACACCTATGGCACTCGAGTTCAGGGTTATGGCTTCTGTCGCTTCTTCAGTGCCAGCGGTTTATTCTGCCACTATTAGCAAGGTTTTGACTCCGTACTATGTTAAAATTGTATATCCATTGATATTCGTTCCCGGCAATTACCAGGGCTGGAACCCGGCAGATTCTGCTACCGTGATATTTTCAGCCAAGTCAAACAACATATACGATGGATATGTCTGGATGGGAGTATCTGCACCACAATACAAATACTGCGTGGGTAACTCATGGACGACCAACTATGGGGATAATACAGGAAATGGCTCACTTGAATCGGGCGGGTCAAATATCGCACCCTCAACAGGGCCTGGGTATTACCATCTTCATGCGGATTTAAACGCTTTTACTCACAGCTACCTCCTGACTACTTGGAGCATATATGGAACTGCAACAGGTAATGTTGATGGTGAAATGGCGTATGATTCAGTAGCAAACATTTGGAGCGTAACACAGAACCTCTCTGCAGGCACATTAGTATTCCGGGCAAACAACGCTAATACTTTGTTCTATAGCGATCCTACAGGGTCGGGTGCACTTAGCCAGGGTTCTACCGGTACAGCGGGTATACCTGTTGCCACTGCCGGAAATTACACTGTGACATTGAATTTTGGTAATGCCGTTTTCAGATATAACCTGAAAATGAATTAATCCATTGATTTTTAGCAGAAATAAGAGGCTGTCTCATTAGATTGAGGCGGCCTCTTTTTTAGGTATTGGGTGTTAGGTATTGGGTATTAGATCTTTGGTAATAATTAGTAGCAGTCATTGAAATTCTGCAACTGCTTTATCTGGTATTTGGGTCAGTGTCACTAAAACATCAGTCAGTCAACAAATTGTAACTCGTAATTCGTAATTATTTACAGTAAACCCTGTACTCCCAAGGTTCCAATGTTACTGTGAGGTTGCCGTCAAGATGGATGTCTTTATTTTCAAAAAGACTTTTATAATCTCCTGCATAGCTGTTTCCTTTCAGGGTTGCCTTCTGTTCGACATGTGAAAGATTTAAAATGACGAAAACTTTGTTGTCATCTTTAATTCGCAAGAAAGAATAAACATTTTTATCATTATCTGAATCAACTTTAACCATCTTTCCTCCGGCAGAGCCGGCTGATAACGCCATGTTTCCTCTTTTCAGTTTATCAAGCTGAGTATAAAAACCTGCCAGAGGGTAGTCGTCCCAGTCAATCCTGTCTTTATCAAAAAATTTCAAACTCCTGTTGAAAGCCGATTCCTGACCGCTGTAAATCAATGGCATTCCCGGAATTGTGAAACACAAGACGGCAAAAGTTTTTGCAGCATCGCCCAACCGCGTATATTCTGTTCCGTTCCAGGAGTTCTCATCATGATTTGTGGTGAACCGCATCCGGATAGCATCGGCAGGATATTTGGCAGAATCCGATTTTAGAACTGAATCAATTGCATCTGCCGTTTTCTTCCCTTTGGCAATCTCATTCATCAAATGGTAGGCATTCCATGAATAGGTCATGTCAAAGGCAGTATCATGCATTTCAGGGGTTTCCCACTCTGCCAGCATGAACACATGCTTTATGGCTTTGATCCTTGGAACCGCTTCATCCCAGAAACTGATAGGAACCATTCCTGCAACATCGCAGCGATAACCATCAATATCTGTTTCCCTGACCCAGTAAATTAATGCGTTGGTCATATATTCCCGCAATTCTTTATTCTTATAATTGAGACCGGCAACATCGGTCCAATCTGGTACCGGCGATATGATCTTTCCGGCCGAGTCGTGAGTGTACCAATCAGGGTGTTCCGCGATCAGGTTGTTATCCCATGAAGTGTGATCAGCAACCCAGTCGATAATGACATGCAGACCCAGCTCATGTGCTTTTTGTACCAGTTCCTTCAGATCATCCTTTGTGCCGTATTCAGGGTTTACTGCCAGGTAATCTTTTACTGAATAGTAGCTTCCGAATGTTCCTTTCCGGTTTTTGATGCCGATCGGATTGACAGGCATCAACCAGAGAATATCTACACCCATGGCTTTCAGGCGTGAAAGATGCTTTTCAAAAGCCTTGAATGTTCCCTCCGGCGTATATTGCCTGACATTGACTTCGTAAAGTACCGCATTCTTTGCCCACTCAGGGTGAACAAGTCTTTCTTTGGTGGTTTCCTTCCTTGAGCCGGCACACGACCAGATTACAATCCCTGCAGCTACCAGCATGATTAAGGCAAGTACCTTCGGTAAGTGCTGAATGAAGTCTGTTTTGTTCATAGGTGGAAGTTTATAAAGTTTGTAAAGTTCATAAAGTTCATAAATTTCGTAAAGTCACAGAGTCACAGAGTCAGATTAGTAAGATATTGCATTTTGCATTTCTGCATTTCTGCATTCCTGCATTTCAATTTGTAAGTATCTCAAACGAATTTCCCTTCAGGTTCAACGTAATCTTATCCTTTTCAACTTTGATATCAGAACCGAAATGATTGAGTAGTTTGGTTCCTATGAATCTTTCGGGGATTTTGATTTCAATTTTCCGGGATGATTTGTCTTTATTGAAGATAACGAACACCACTTTATCAAAATAGGTTCTCATGTAAATATAAATTTTGTCTCCGGTTTCAATGGTCTTAAAATCACCGTATAACAATGGCATTGAGGCGCTGCGAAGATGAGTCAGTTTTTCAACAGTGTTTTTAAGCCGCTTTTCCTGGGGTGAAAGATTGTCAAATTTCATCATCCTGCGATTATCAGGATCTCCGGCTCCAGGCATCCCGAACTCATCGCCATAATAAATTATAGGAATGCCGGGAATGGTCATATTAAAGGCTATCAGCGAAGCGAGACGATCATAACCTATAGTATCTTTTACTTCTATATCCCTTTCCCATCCTGCCTGTTGAGCATTCTCATCAAAATTAAGCGCTCCGCTTGCAAAGGAAATAAACCGTGGAAGGTCCTGATT
>CAZUYY010000177.1:0-5767 GCA_964624935.1 uncultured Prolixibacteraceae bacterium | reverse complement strand
TTTTCTTTGCCCTGTCCGCAGCAGCCCTGATCTCGGCAGCTATGAGCTTATTGATTTCGTCTTCGAGTTTCTGGGCTGCCTGTTGTTTTTGCCTTAACGAGGCTTCCAGTTCTTTTTCCTTTTTACTCAACTGCTGAACGGTTTTATCTTTTTCCTGCATTTCCATTGTCAATTGGCCTTTTTGAGCTTCCTCCGTACGTGCCAGGTCTAATTTTTGCTGTCTTGTTAATTCAAGTTCTTTCTGTTTCCTGTCTATGTTCATCTGGGCATCTCTGATCAGTTCCGCCTGCGTGCGGCGATATGCAGAGTATTGCTGGTAATAAAGCAGCCGGCGGTAGGCCTGGTTAAAATCCTCGGCAGAGAAGATAAAAAGCAGACGATTATAAGCATTCAGGTTTTTATAGGCATAATAGATCATCCGGGCATATTCATTTTTCATTTTCTTCAACTCTTCTGATAAAGATGAGATGTGCGACCGCTGAACATCCATCTGGGCCTGGATATCGTTGACTTCCACTGAAATAGCGTTGATCAGGGATTGCCGTCTGTCGATTTGTTTGTTCAACAGGTTGACTTTGTGGAGTGAATTCTCCTTTGACTGACGCGTTTCTTCCAGTAATTTGGCGGTGTAACGAATTTCTTCCTCCAATTGACTCTTTGTTTTCTGGAGTTTATCTTTTGATACCTGAGAAAAAGAAAAAACGCAGAAAATAACGACTGGGATAAGCACCATGATGAAGACTGAAAAAATCTGCCGGAAAGAATAACAAAATCTTATCATGGTTCATTTGTTATAATGCGCAAGTTCACTTCACCGGGTGATAGCTCTGCGGGATTTTAAACGGAAACGCCTGAATTGTATTGATGTTGATCTTATTAAAAGTTACAGAAACAGACAGATTATTATCAGCGGCAATATCGAATGACATTTCCTTTGGAAAAAGCTGGTTATCGATCTTTTCAAATGCAGAATAGTTTGCTTCCAATTGAATATTCGGTTCACGGATCTCTTTCACGATTGCCCGTGTGATCTTAAAACTTTCAGGGTCAATCCAGATGGATTGGATCAACACCCTCAGATTTTCCTGGCTGTTCCTCACGAATTTTTTCAGCTTCATACGATTTGCTGTCGCCAGTTTATAGATTCCATTCTCGACCCCTGCTCTGAACTTTTCATTCTCATAAAACGAAAGATCATTTCCCGTAAGGAAAGACTGAAGAATATCATAATCAATATTCGTATTCAGATATTGGTTCACATAATTATAATCACCTGCAAAATAAGTATTGTTCATCCGGTTGATGAATTTCACTGAATCCTGGGTAAGCATCATCCTGAAGACCTCGATCCCCAGCGCGGGAGAAAAAGAAACCCAGATCACACTGTCTTTCCTGATGCGGATCTGACCATTAAAAGAATTCTTCTGTCCCTTATTCTTGTAGTCGGCCGAGAATTTTGCAATAAGCCAGTTATATTGAAGTTCGTGTTCCTTCAGTTTCTTAAAAAGATAATCTGCACCCTCATCTTTCAGCGGAGCTTTGATGATCTTACGCACCGGGCTGCACGAATTGAAGAGGAGGAGCAATAAAAAAAAGAGAAATGGAAGTATAAAAAAAGAACGGCTGGATTTAGTCATCATCAAAAAAAATTGCTGAGATAGTAAAGTTAGTAAATATCCTTTATTCAAAGAGTTTCTTCTCAGCGATTTTTTTATCGAGAAGTGCCGATCCCGGACCTTTTGCCTTAGCTTTTTGCCAATACTCGATCGCCTGACCCGTATCACCCAGCTTATAAAGAATGTCGCCATAATGTTCCATGACCTCGGCACTTACCGAATCTTTATCTTCAAGGGCCTTGGCTACCCAGGTTTTGGCATCGGTATAACGCTGAAGTTTGTAAAGGACCCAACCATAAGTATCCTGGAAAGATGAGTTTTTCGGATCGAGGGTGACAGCTTTTTTCGACATTGTCTCTGCCTTTTCAAGGTCATGATTCCGCAGGGAAAGATAATAGGCATAATTATTCAGGACATAGGCATTGTCATTCTTGATGGAGAGCGATTTCTCATAAGCCTTATCCGACTCAGCCGTATCCTTTAACGAGTGATAAGTATCACCCAAATACATATAGAACTCAGAAAGCAAATCGTCGTTGTTCGCAACCAGTTTAACCCCGGTGTTAAAGTCCTTAACGGCCTCCACATATTGTTTCAGCTCATATCGTGCGATACCTTCAAAAAAGTAGGGGATTGGCTGATCGGGAAACAATTCTTTGGCACGGCTGCTGTATTGAACCAGATGGTCGTATTTCTCGAGCACCAGGTCGAGGCGGAGGACTTCCTCCCAAACCACGAATTTGCTGCTGTCGAGGGTAATGACCTTCAGGTATTCGTCGCGTGCCTCTGCATTTTGTTTATTCTGCACCAGAAAATCACCATAGATTGAATGCGCCTTGGCGTCGTTGGGGTGAACGGTGGTAAGGATCCGGCTTAATTCAGCCACCATTGCTTTTGAATCATCCGGTAACTGGTCGATATTGAAAAAAGAAACCAGGATATTTATCTTTGTGTCGATGTCAAGATTCGGATTCAGAAAACCCTGTTTCAGTTCCTCGAAGGCTTGTTGTTTTTCACCATTCTTCCGGTAATAATCAGCCATGGACATATGCACGTAAGGATTTCCCGGATCGGCCTGCCGGATCTTCTGGTAAGTTTCAAGACCCTTATCCTGCATCTTGTTGTTCATGTAAAATTCAGCGAGGATCGATAAATAATGTGTATCATCAGGATAGGCGTCAACAAGAGCCTGCAGTTCATGTTCGGCTTTTGGCAGGTCGTTCAAGAGAAGATAGATCTTTTCTTTCTGAACACTGATCTCCTCAGAAACACCGGCTTTCGTTTCGATCTCGTTGTAAACCCTGACCGCATCAAGGTATTTCTCGGTGGACAGGTAAAGGGCGGCTAACTGGTAATAATAATCAAGGTTTTCGGGATTTTTAGCTGTGATCTTTTCATAAATAGTTATGGCATCCTTATATTTGCCATCGATCTGAAGTACCTCTGCATAAAAAAGCTGGTACCAGATATTTGAGGGGTCAAGCTTCGCAGCCCTACCTGCATGATCAATTGCATCATTCACTTGCTTTTTGTTGGCTTCGATACGGGCGAGCTCAAACCAGGCCACAGCATCATCCGGATACTTCTCTGTGTACTGTTTGAAAAGGTCTTCGGCTTTATCTTCATTGCCGGTGATCTCGCTTTTCTTCGCCTCAATAAGCATTGAGATGTTCGAGGCAACTTTCTGGCCTGGCTGATCAGTTTTATGCTTATTCTTATCCTTATGGCTTGGTGAGGCATAAGAGCCAGGGAGAAAAAAAAGCAGAGCAAATAATATAATTAGTAAATTCTTCATGTTCAGTCTTCATTTTTCAGCCCTCAGTCGGCAGTCCTCAGTCTTCAGTGGCAAGTGTCAAGTCCAAAGGGGCTACCAAAATATCACTCCTGCGGGATTGTGTAATCTATGTTTTAATTCGTCATTCGTAATTCGTAATTAAATCAGTCCTGTGTGGCCGAAGCCGCCGGAGCCTCTTGATGTTTCGTTCAGATCGTCGACTTCTATCCAGTCGGCTTGTTCATGTTTTGAGATGATCATCTGGGCGATACGGTCACCGTTCTGAACTTTATAATCTTCTGCGGATAGATTGACCAGGATGACCATTACTTCTCCGCGGTAATCGGCGTCGATGGTTCCGGGAGTATTCAAAACTGTGATTCCTTTTTTGATCGCCAGTCCGCTTCTCGGTCGCACCTGGGCTTCATAGCCAACCGGTAATTCGATGAAGAGACCAGTTGGTATGAGGGCTCTTTCCAATGGTTTTAGCAAGACCTCTTCTGCCAAATTTGCACGGAGGTCCATTCCTGCTGATGCATGGGTTTCGTACGTTGGCAAGGCATGCCGGGAGTGGTTTACAATTCTGATCTTCATAGTTGCGATTAGTAACGCAAAAGTACGAAAAATATTGGATGCTGGAGAATGGATGCTGGAGAACGGAGGATGGAGGATGGAGGATGGAAAATAGATAATTGACAATTGATAATTATTTGGGAAGGGTCAGGTTTTAAGAAAAGATATTGCTTAATCTTATTTTTTCGAGGCGGAGGGTGATGGCGGCAAAGGTCAGGAGGAGGAGAGTGTGGAAGGCGATGCGGGGGAATAAGGTGTGGATGGGGATGAGGGCACTGATGGCGTAAAGGAGGACGGCGAGGCCGAGGTAGCCGAAGAACTTTTTGAGGTTGTAGTTTATTGGGAAATATTTTTGTCCGATGAGGTAAGAGAGGATCATCATGCTGCCGTAACAGATGAATGTTGCCCAGGCTGAGCCGATGTATCCGTGAATCAGATGATCGGGGCTGAGGGGGATCCACCAGAAATTAAGGATCAGGGTGATGACTGCGCCTATTACAGAAAGCCAGGCACCCCAGATTGTTTTGGAAGTCAGCTTGTACCAGATGGACAGATTGTAATATACTCCGAGAAAGAGGTTTGCCAGCATCAGGATGGGGATCACTCCTTTGCCTTCCCAGTATTTCCTTCCGACCAGGATCCGCATGACAAAATCATCCAGATAGAGCATGGTGGCAAGGAAGATCAGTGAAACCGTGATGATGAAATAATCCATGATCCTGGCATAGACCAGCCTGGCATCTTTCTCTTTGGCCTGGGCAAAGAAGAATGGCTCGGCCGCGTATTTGTAAGCCTGGATGAATATGGTCATCAGGATCGATATTTTATAGCAGGCACTATAAATGCCTACCTCGTACGAGGCGATATTTGGAGGCAGCAGGTAGCGAAGTAACAGCCTGTCGAAGGTTTCATTGACCATCCCGGCCATTCCTGCAAATAACAGAGGAAAAGCATATATGATCATTCGTCTCCAGAGTTTTTTATCAAACTGCCACTTCATGCTTCTGTATTCAGGAAGAAGCAAGAGTAACGTGGCTGCGCTGGCTATGAGGTTGGAGATGAAGATGTATTCAACCCGCCAGTCGCTCCGATAAACAAGATGCAGGAGATTAGTTGCTGTACCTTCCCTGAGGTGGTTGACCAGGTATGGGCATAGTAACAGGAAGAAAAGGTTTAACCCGACGTTGGTGAATATATTGATGAATTTGATGGTGACAAAACGGGCTGCTTTATTCTGTGCGCGTAACCTGGCAAAAGGGATAGCAGAAAGTGCATCGAGCGAAAGCATCCAGGCAAACCAGATGACATATTCCTTATGGTCAGGATACTCGATCCACCTGGCAATTGGTTGTGCAAATACGGATATAAAAAACAGGAACGCCAGGGATGAAACAAATAAAGAGATCATGCCTGCGCTGAAGATCTTTCCTTTATTTTCTTCGGCCTCATTGAAACGAAAAAAGGAAGTTTCCATCCCATAGGTGAGGACGACCATCAAAAAGGATGCATAGGCATAAAATACATTGACGGTTCCGTAATCGCCGGGCAGGAAAACCCTTGTATATAAGGGGACAAGGAGGTAGCCAAGGATCCGGCCGAGGATACTCGAGACGCCGTAGACTGCTGTTTGACCGGCAAGACGTTTGAAGGGATTCATCGGAGCAAAGATATAGAAAAGTGGTGAACTGGTGATGTGGTGATGTGGTGACGTGGTGAACTGGTGACAGAGTGACGTGGTGACGTGGTGACGTGGTGAACTGGTGACAGAGTGATGTGGTGAACTGGTGACAGAGTGACGTGGTGA
>CAZUYY010000176.1:0-5830 GCA_964624935.1 uncultured Prolixibacteraceae bacterium | reverse complement strand
ATTTATTTTAATAAAGACCTGAGCAATTTTGGAACAGTAAATCCAAACAAGATTCTTTCAACCGACAATAAAACGATCATTGGGCATATTCTGAGAAATTCAATTCTGACCCTGATTAAAAATTACCATCGCGATCGGGACTTGTTCTCAACATTAAATGAGAACATGCGTGAAATGATCAAAGAGAGGAATATTCTGAAAACTGAATTAGAGGTTACACAAGAAAAATATACAGAGGGATTGATCCGGCTGAGTAACAGTTATCTTTCAGATTTAAAAAGTATTACAGGTGTAAAATATGGATTCACTGAGAGTGCTCTAAAAAAGATCAGGGAATATTCAGGTGAGATCGATAATCTGAAACCGGTAATTGTCCAGGCAGCGCATTACGCAGAAACAATGAATCTTGAAGGAAATGTAAGTGATGTTTTAATTGATGATTTTCATCTTGTTACGGGTGAAACGAAAGAATCAGCACAAAAAGAGTTAGTCATTGCACCCATACAGGATGTCCCAGTTAAGTACAATAAGACATTTTTGTTGTTAGAAAAGTTAGAAAATGCTGCTATTAATGTGAAATCAAAGAACCTGCTACTAACAGGCGCCAATATCGGGAATGAATTCCCTACCCCGGTCACTCCTCCTGCTATAACAGATGCATTAAAAAAACATAAACAAAAGATCCTGTTCCTTTTCCATGAATATCCTGAGAGGTGGAAAACCATCCGGTTGGAATTCAGACCGATTCAAAATCTCCTGAATGCAAAACCTTTCAATGAGAAGCTTTCTGCCTGAGTTATCTGTATCACATTCTTTTTCCTGTTATTCAATTCTTTTTACCTTTGCGCCACTCACAATAAAAAACTATTATGATAATTGCAATTACTGGTGCAAATGGACACGTAGGTGTAAATTTGTGCAAAGCGCTTTTCGATCAGGGTCACGAGGTACGGGCATTGGTCCATAAAAACAGCAATGGACTTGACAAATTGGATGTAAAGCTTTTCAAAGGTGATCTGCTATGCAAAGAATCTCTTATCCCGTTTATAGATGGAGCAGAAGTCATATTTCACCTGGCGGCAAAGATTTCTATCACAGGCGATCACGATGGATCAGTACGTGCAATAAATACAGAAGGAACCCGGCTCATGGTACAACTAGCACAAGAATTCGGTGTCAAACGGTTTATTTATTTTAGTTCGATCCATGCTTTTCAACAGGAACCGCATAACCAGGTACTCGATGAATCACGCCCTTTGGTTGGAGAGGACGCTTTTTCCTATGACCGGTCAAAAGCAGATGCTGAAAGGATTGTAATGAATGCCGCAAAGAATGGTTTTGACGCTTTTGTATTAAGCCCCACTGCGATTGTCGGCCCGATGGATTATGAGCCATCTCTCATGGGGAAGGCATTCCTCCAACTTTACCATCACCAGATACCTGCACTTGTTCCGGGAGGTTACAACTGGGTAGATGTTAGGGATATTGTTCATGCGGCTGTTCAGTCAATCGAAAAGGGAAAAAAAGGACAGAAATACCTTTTAAGTGGGAAATGGCTAAGTTTACCCGAGGTTGCAAAACTCATCGAAAAACATACAGGAAAAAAAATAGTCCGCACCGTAATGCCCTTCTGGCTTGCCTGGATTGGCCTTCCTTTTATCACATTGTACAGCAGGTTCAGCGGAAGAGTTCCATTATACACCTATGAATCTTTAAAAATTATCATTAATGGCAGCAAGCAAATCAGTCATGAGAAAGCTGAACGGGAACTTGATTTTCACCCGAGGAGCATGGATGAGACTGTTAAAGATGGAATGAATTGGTTTGCTATAAATGGATATCTTAATTAAATTTTTATAGAATGATGAGTCCGAAAAATTTCTATTTGCTTGTTTATGTGTGGATTGCCATAGCAATTTTGATTTTCCCTCTGGTGTTGAGGATTGTGGCCCCTTATGGAAGGCATACCAACACTTCTTGGGGACCCCTGATAAACAATAGAGCTGGGTGGATATTGATGGAATCTCCGGCATTATTCTTTTTTGCGTTTTTTTTTATTTTCGGATCAAATCATCATAACCTGCTTCCCTGGATTTTCTTCACTTTTTGGATAATTCACTATCTTAACCGAACCTTGGTGTTTCCTTTCCGGTTACATACCAAAGGGAAAAAAATGCCTCTCACCATTGTACTAATGGCCTTTTGCTTTAATCTTATGAATGGGTATATCAATGGATACTACCTGGGTTCCTTGTCAGAACAATATGCTTTATCCTGGTTATATGATCCCCGTTTTATTTTGGGATTCCTGATGTTTTGTTCAGGTTTGGCTATCAACTGGCAAGCCGATAATATTTTAATTCATTTACGTAAACCCAATGAAACGGGATACAAAATCCCCTATGGAGGTTTTTTTCGTTATATCTCTTGTCCAAACCATTTTAGTGAGATCATTGAATGGAGCGGATTTGCTTTAATGACCTGGAGTTTACCAGGACTTGCATTTGCTATCTGGACATTGGTCAATCTGGTGCCCAGAGCTTTGCATCATCATAAATGGTACCAGAAGACTTTCCCGGATTATCCGGTCAACCGTAAAGCACTTATTCCTTTCATTCTTTAGTAGCGATATATTTATTGTGTTGCTCATTTTTATTCTTAAATTTGCATTAAGGATAAATGCTAATTCGTTTGAATATTTATTTTTAACAACCACAAATATGAAAAAATTGACGTATGCTTTTCTTGCAATATTATTTGTTGGAGCAACTTTTATAATTTCATGCAAAAAATCAAGTTCAACTACTACTACTACCATCACTGGCCCCTCAATCCATCTTCTGACCGGTTCGGGATACATTTCTAAAGATACCAGTGTTGGGATGTCGTCTGCGTTATTATTTGGCATTTCCGCTACTGCTGGCAATGGCAATTTAACCCGCCTTCTGGTTCAACGTACGTTTAATGGAAAGGCCAAGACAGCAGCAGATACTACAATCAATGTGACAAGTTTTAATTACAATCTTCATTCTGTTTCGCAAGGTGCGATAGGTGTGGAAACCTGGCTTTTCAAAATTTATGACTCCAATAAAGACTCAGCTTCAGTAAATTTGACAGTCACCACACTTGCTACTGCCAGTTTCAAGTAACATTTGATCAAGAGAAGAGCCTTTAAACAAAATGGGAACCTTTTCTGTTCGAAAAGATTCCCATTCGACATTTTGGAAACCGTGGTTCCCAGAACGCGTCAAGCTACTGTTATTATGGCTGGTTTACTCGGCTACGGTCTCCCCTAACCTTTCTTCCCGGAATCATTCTGTCAGAAATCTTGCGGCTTCTTCCTTCCTGATTCCCGGTTCTGAAATTATATCTGGGTTCACCTTGTTCTTGCGGAATAAGGTTCCTCCAGCCAGGATCTGCGAGTGCTGTCCCCCTTGCGGGTTTCTGCTTTCACTTCTCCAAATCAAAGAACGGGCCTTTTATCTCTTACTTGAGAACTCAAATATACTATCACCCATATAGCTAATGCAAATTTTCAGACTGCGTATTATAAACATTTTATTAACCTTAGTTATTAACAATTTGTTAATAACTTTAATTTTCAGATTCAATCTCGACTGTCAACCTCCGTGTTGTCAGTTCATCTGACATACCTTTCAGTTCTTCATAACTTCCGGATTTCACTATACATCTGCCTTTATAATGGGCAATAAGTGCACATTGTGATGCCTGCTCATATTCATGGCCACAAACTTCAACCAAAGATTCAATGACAAAATCGAAGGTGTTGATATCATCATTATAAAGAACCAGGTCGTTGTTGGAACTTAACAGATCCTCACTTTTATCAGCCGGTTTCATTTTATGTTTTACCATGATCCACTGGAAAATTTTAAACAATGATACTGATTTTTTATCGTTTACAAATGCTAATTTTGCGAAAATCCTGAAAGAAAGTTATCCCGGATGGTCTTTCCTGAATTCATAAACAAACTGAAATTTGAGCTTTCCCGGCCTTTACCCGGGAAACAGGCTCAACTTCGGATGACATCCAACAGGAGACTGAGGGAGATGATGGAGTTCCATCAATTAGACAATGCAATAAAAAGCAGTGTATTAATTCTTCTTTATCCCGGAAAGGAAAATGCCCAACCTGATTTCGTGGTCACGCTTCGCCCGATCTATAATGGCATTCATAGCGGACAAATTAGTTTGCCAGGAGGTCAATTTGAATTTTCAGACGAAACCCTTATGCAGACTGCTTTACGTGAAACCCATGAAGAGATCGGTATTGATCCGGCCGTGATAACCATTATTGGACCGTTGACAGAATTATACATACCTCCCAGCAACTACATAGTCCAGCCATTTGTTGGGTTTATCAATGCATATCCTGAATTTCATCCCCGGCATGAAGAAGTGAAACAGATCATTGAAATCCAGGTAACTCATTTATTGGATGATAAAAACGTAATGGAGAAAGAAATAAATGTACGTGGAGTTCAAGTCTTAGCACCATCATTCGTCATCAATGGAACTATTATCTGGGGTGCGACTGCAATGATCTTAAACGAGTTTAAAGAGATTTTAAAGGAAACAGGATTATGAATCCATGAGAATGATTTCATCCGTGATCTCACATGAATTTTTAAGCATCGCAGAAACTGCACAATAACTATCTCTTGAAAGTCTGACAGCCCGGTTCACCTTTACACTGATATCCTCATTGTCTTTAAACCCTGGACCACTAACAATGTATACCAAATGAATTTTTTGATAATATTTTGGGTATTCTTCTGATGTTTCACCATGGGTCTCGATCTTGAAAGCAGTAAATTTCACTTGTTTCTTTTTAAGAATGGAAATAACATCCATACCGGTACATGCCGCAAGAGCTGAAAGTACAACGGGTTTAGGCCTGGGACCATGATGCGTGCCTCCAAACTGTTCTTCAGCATCAAAATGAATTTGATAACCATCGGCTTCTGAATCAAAAGACATATTGCCGACCCATTCGGTTTGAATAATCTCATTCATCTTGTAACACGTAAATGTTTACTTTTTATTTGATCCCAAAGCAAAACAGAAAGTTCCCGGAATTATGCCTGCAGTGAAAGAAGTTATCAAGGAACCTGAAACCTGGTTATACTGATATACAACACCTCTTTGGACATAGTCAATCGCATCGGAAACAAAAATATTTCCATTCAATGGATTGATTCCTAATCCATAGTAATTATGACCGTTAGCCTGGATAAAGGGCGCTGAAGGTATTGCCGTTGATGAAACGGGCATCTGGTACACTCCATTGTCTAAAAAATACAAAGTATCCATGTGTGCATTTATGCAAAGCCTGGAAGGCGTATCATTCGGATCAGGAAAACTGAATGTTTTTTCTACGAGCATCAGGATTGGATCGATCCTTAAAAGTGTAGGAGATTCATAATGATCGTAACCTCCGGTACAGAGAACCCATATTTTATTTTTCTTATCCATCACAATGCCAACAGGTTCTTTTCCAGATCTGATAGTATCCGTGATCTGGTCCGACTTGGTATTGATGACCAGGATGCATGCATTTCGCTCTGCAGAAGTCTCATTCATGACACCTATGGAACTAACAAACATGTAATCATTATATTGGATAAGTGCTTCTGTCCAGGTTCCTGTATGGATAGATTTTTCAATTGCAAGTGTTGACAGGTTGATGACAGAGATATCCTGATACATATTGGTAACATATGCTTTGGAAGGGTCGGCGATAGCCATAAAACGTGGTGAATTCCCATCGATTATGGATTTGACAGATTTAAAGTTCTTCAGGGAAACC
>CAZUYY010000175.1:0-5830 GCA_964624935.1 uncultured Prolixibacteraceae bacterium | reverse complement strand
GCAAACATTTACAAGTCTGTGACAAGTATCATAATCCAGGAGCCAGCAGACAGTGTTATTTATCCAAGACTCAACGATTCTATCCCTGTTATGGCAATAAGCCCACTTTCCGATACCATAAAAATGTTTGTCAACAATATTCTTGTAAAGAAAGAGACAGGCGCCATTTTTACGGATACATTACTTGCAAATAATTTTGGTCAATTCTGGGCTAAACATTGGGTCAAACTGGTCGGGAAAAATGATACAGCATCATCCGCGGATTCATTCTTTTATGAGGTCATTCCAGCTCCTGCAGTTGCAGCTCTGCCATCAGGGATCACCGACGGAATAAATTATATTGATTCCACCACGGTAGTTCTTTCTCTTTATGCACCCGGCAAAGATCATTGCTTTACAATCGGTGATTTCACTGACTGGCAGGTTGATTCACAATATTATATGAAAGAGACGCCAGATGGAACACATTTCTGGATCCAGAT
This sequence comes from uncultured Prolixibacteraceae bacterium, assembly GCA_964624935.1. Lineage (GTDB taxonomy): Bacteria > Bacteroidota > Bacteroidia > Bacteroidales > FEN-979 > FEN-979. The sequence goes on along the minus strand of CAZUYY010000175.1, from coordinate 5,348 downwards.
TGATAGCCTTACACCCCGGAAAGAATATATATTCCAGTATCTTGTAGATGGAACAATAAGTATTGCAGACCCTTATGCTGATAAAATCAGTGATCCCGTCGATCAGTATATCAGCCCGTCGACCTACCCCGGCCTCCTTCCCTATCCAACCGGAAAAACAACTGGCATTGCGTCATACCTGCAAACTGCACAGGTTCCTTATTCATGGTCTTCTACGTCATTTACTCCTCCCGCACCCACTGACCTCATTATTTATGAATTGCTGATCCGGGATTTTATCGCTACCCACGATTATCCCGGATTGATTGACACGCTTGATTACTTCAAAAGGCTTGGTGTTAATGCCATTGAACTGATGCCTATTATGGAGTTTGAAGGCAATGACAGTTGGGGCTATAACCCGGATTTTGAATTTGCCCCTGACAAATATTATGGAACAAAGAACGGACTGAAACAATTTGTCGAGGCTGCTCATGCAAAGGGATTAGCAGTCATACTTGACATCGTTCTGAATCACCAGTTTGAAGAATCACCTTTTGCTATGTTATACTGGGATAATATTAATAGCCGTCCGGCGGCAGACAATCCCTGGTTCAACGCCATTCCTACGCATCCTGACAATGTTGGAAATGATTTTAACCATGAAAGTCCACAGACAAGGGCCTATTGTGAACGGGTGATCCGTTACTGGCTTCAGGAATACCATGTCGATGGGTATCGTTTTGACCTGTCAAAAGGTTTTACGCAGACAAACTCTTACCCTGACAACATGACACTGTGGGCAGAGTATGATTCAAGCCGGATAGCCATACTGAAAGATTACGCCAATGTGGCGCATGCTGTTAATCCAAATGCATATGTGATCCTTGAGCATTTTGCAGATAACGATGAAGAAACCGAATTGAGCGCTGATGGCATGCTCTTGTGGGGTAACATGAATTATAATTACAATGAGGCAACAGAGGGATGGAATACCGGCAGCCTTTCTGATTTTTCATGGGTATCTTATCAGGCACGGGGTTGGACTGATCCTCACCTGGTTGGGTATATGGAAAGTCATGATGAAGAACGGCTGATGTACAACGACATCACCTCCGGTAATATCTCAAATTCCCAATACAGTACCAGAGATACCGGAATGTCATTAAAACGTATCGGCATGGCAGCTGCATTTTTTTATACTATCCCGGGACCTAAGATGCTCTGGCAGTTCGGGGAGCTTGGATATGATTATTCAATAAACTATCCTTGCATGAATTCCGATTGCAGACTATCTGACAAACCGATCCGATGGGATTATTATAATCAGTGGCGCCGCAGATACCTGTTTAACACCTGTGCTAGCCTCATGGACCAGAAAATAAATAATGATGCCTTCCGCAGCCCCAATTATTCCATATCTCTCACCGGAGCTTTGAAACACATCAACATTACCGGTTCAAACATGGATGTTGTTGTAGTTGGAAATTTTGATGTTTACCAGGGGACCATCACTCCCGGATTCAGTCAAACAGGGCCATGGTATGACTTCTTTGGAGGCGATACCTTGAATGTTAACACTCTCACGGATCAGATTTCACTTCAACCGGGGGAATATCATATTTATACAACGGTAAAATTGCCAAAGCCTCAATTTACCGGTATTGATGATGCTCCGGATGCAACAAAACAGGATAGGGAATATACGTTGGTTTATCCTAATCCATCCTCAGGAGTTTTTACGATTCAATATATCATCGATACACCGCTTCACGTAAGGATCACCGTGTCGGATATCTATGGAAGGCCTGTTACTGTTTTGCTTGATGGAAAGACAGATAGCGGAACCCATACTGTGATCTGGAATGGATTGGATGAAAAAGGACAAAAGGTTTCTCCCGGAATGTATCTTTATAAATTTGATGCAGGGGATCACTCTGAAATCGGGAAACTCATTGTTCAATAGCAGGGATCTTCCAGGGCGCTTATCTTAGATCATCTATTTTCATTGATTATTTATCCCTCACGATCTTCGGATGGGAATCTGGTCAGGCGAACCATTTCCTGAACAAATAGGTGAAGAAAGGTTTGTGTCTCAAATGGCCGGCCTGGGAATAATACCCAATCCTGAATCCTTTCATCCATTTGTCTATTCCGCAATAGCCCATCACCATAAGAACCGGATCCTTTTTCGGCTGTCCATTAAAATCTTTGGTGGCAAATGATTTACCGAGGATTTTCTGGCATGATCTTGCAGACCTTTCCGGATAATTCTGGGCTCTTAAAAGCTTCAGGTAACGAAATGCTTCCTGAAGATCATTTTTTCCATTATAATACAGGATAACCTGGACAGTAAGATTCGGCCTGGACTTTTTGTGGATATAATCGTACAAAGGAATGCATTCAAGGCCAAATCTGCTAACCTGATTGGCCGCAAAACAGGTTTCCATTTCAGGATACCCTGAAATGGCCTTTTTATACTGACCTGACATGAAAAGATGATCAATATTTTTCTGCATCTTTTGAAATTCAACGGCCTGCTCATATTTGAGGATGGTATCCTGCAATCCGTCGTATTGAATCAAACAATATGGATTATGCTCAATGAGCATCATGACCGTATCTTCTGACGAGGCTGCCAGAATGAAATTCTTTAATGCATTTTCGCGCTGTGAACGCTGAAGAATGACTGCAACTGATTCTGTAATATTCCGGCATTCCCTTTCTTCAATTTTCATCATGTATCGTGCAAATGCCTCTGAAAATTCATTTGAGCATTTTATTCCTGTCGTACGAAAAACAGATACTATTGAATCAGCGAACTTCCGTGCCTTATCCATGTGGTTCGAAAGAATCCTCTCTTCTCCCGACCGGAGTATTGGCGTCAGATACTCAGGAAATGTAAACGTACAAAGAGAATCAAGTAAAGAATCAGGTGGAAAATGTTCTTTCTGGGATAGCTGCCTGGCAAGAAAAAACTTCCGGTAAGCCTCGTGAATGTCATGTTTGACAAGACTATCCACTCCGTCGTAAATTAAAATTTTGTATCTGCAGAACTGTGCTTTATGTTCAAACCTTTGATGGATAAGTGCAGATGTCATAGGATCAAACCCCTTATCACAATTATTGAAACAATCCAATGCTTCAAAATATCTCGAGTTACTATAAAGGGTATCGCATTTTGAGAAAAGCACCTCTGTCACTTCTTTAAATACCTTATTAAATAAGGAATCTGATGTAACAAATCCCATGTGCTCTTTTTTGAAGTTTTGCGCTCTTGAAATGTATGCGCGGGCCATATCCTGTCTGCCATCCCCGACTGCGAAATCAGCCACACTTAACAAAGCATCATAAATCCCATTGGCGGCTTGGCTGTTCAGATCCCTGTCATTGACCTTTCCTTTAAGATAAGGGTCAATTTCGCTTAAATTATGGGCATTCTTAAGAAGTTCCATAACCTCTGTATATTGTTGCTTTTTTATCAGGTCTCCTGCCCTGATGCGATAGGCTTTGTACAATTGTCTCGATAACCTGGCGAGTGAAGAGTCAATATTCTGAATGGGATACATGATTCTGGCAAGATCTCTAATCACTCCACGATCATCTTTAAAGGCTTTCAGATGGAAATACCTGTCCAGGTAATCCTGGTAGATCGTACTGTTACGTTCTGTAACCAGTAATGACCAGCGTATATAACGGGAAACACCGTCAAGAAACTGTCTGATCAGCGTATCTGGTGAAAAATTTAAATTCAGCGTCCCCAGCATTTTTATCTTATTAAGGAATGTTGAGGATTGAATGACCGAAATACCGGAGATCCGGTCAAATTTTTCCCGGAATCCTGCCGGATCCAGTGAGTCAAGATTTAGTCCCTGAACAAAATTCTTCTCTTTCATTATTGTAAGGATCTTATTCATCTCTTCCAGCATAATGAAATAGGAGGGATAATGGTCAATAAGGCTAAAGTCAACGTCTTTTATCATTTCAGCCAGCGTATCAAGAATTGCATTTGCGGCATAGTAATCATTGATGAGGTTTATCCGATCTTTAAATCGTGTCAGAGCGGCTTCATCAAAATAAAAACGCAAATGATGCACGACTAAAGTATCTGAATCACTTGAGAAATGAGGAATCCTGCATTGAAGAACCGGACTTTCATTGCCAGGTTGATTCTGACTTGTCACCTGGGGAAGTTCGAAGACAGATGAACTATCCGTGTTCTGGATGCGGCAACCGAAGGTCAACCGGTCAGGCATCATCGTCCCCGCCATTGAAAACTGCCGGTAATGGATGTTCCCGGTAATCATCTTTGGCCCGAGAGTAATCCGGAGTGAAGATTTCCTGCCTTCCTGAGTTGTGATATGTATATTCATCAGTGAATTCAGGGTAATAAAGATCATAGAAGGAGGTTTAAGCTCATCCTCTGCAATCGTGGAAATAATTTCATTTGGGATCCCTGAATAAGCATCGGATTTTTCAGAATATCCGAAGGTGTATTGAATTGGATAGAAATATGACCAGGCGTTTTTCTGTGCAACCAATGCACAAGACCCAAATAACAGAAAAATTAGCAGGAGGAGAATTCTAAGTCGGGACAAGTCCTTGGGTTTTTTTTTCCAAAAGTACACATTTGCACAATTGCGCAAAAGTCTGCATCGATTTTTCCCATGCAGACTGTAAATCTGTCATATGATACTTTTGGTATGCATTTTGCCTTAAATATGTTAATTTAGCTCAACTATGGAAAAAAACGATATTGAAAAAAGATATCAGAAGGTATGTAAGGATATTAATGACGGACGGATCAAATCTGCCATTGATGCTTTGGGAGCATTGATCCGCAACGTAAACAGAACGGATTATTTTTTCGACCTGGAAAATGTCAGCGAAAATTATAAAAGCCTCCTGACTTACGCATTTGAAGGGGCAACAGACCCCGAAAGGAAAGATATACTCAAGAAGATCTCAGCCTCAGTCCTTTCTCTGGCAGATGATGTACGAGATGTCTTAACGGCAAAAGATTACCCCCAGAAAAATATTGAAAAAACCCACATGATGAAACATCTTGGAGATGATCCGCAGGCAGTTTCCGACCGTCTTGAAGAATATCTTTCTGAAAAAAATCTTCAAAAGATTTTAAAAGAGACCGGAACATCTTCAACAGATGCTAAACCGGTTGAGAATATTTTCAAACTGATCTGGCTGACACACCAGATGAAAGATACATCCGTTGAGAAGGTACGCCGGATTGCACATTCGACCCTTTTCGAGAAACATGAAAAATGTCTTATTGTTTCGGCGCTTACCCTTAGTCTGCTTGATTTTTTTGATCCACAAAAGATCCTGTTACTCATGGAATTTGTAAGTGA
>CAZUYY010000174.1:0-5866 GCA_964624935.1 uncultured Prolixibacteraceae bacterium | reverse complement strand
CGGATGATAATGGCAGGATGGGAATACAGGAAGCAAATTCCATTCAAAGACGTCTATTTTACAGGGATGGTAAGGGATAAACTGGGGAGAAAGATGTCAAAATCACTGGGGAATTCTCCGGAACCCCTTGAGCTTATTAAAGTGAACGGAGCAGATGCAGTAAGGGTTGGCATGTTGCTTTGTTCACCAGCAGGAAATGACCTTCTTTTCGATGAAAACCTGATCGAACAAGGCCGGAATTTTAGTAACAAAATATGGAATGCATTACGGTTGGTTAAAGGCTGGCAGATAGAAGAAACCACTGAACAACCTGAAACAAATAAAATCTCTTTCCGCTGGTTCAATGCCGTTCTTTCAGAAGCAATCATCAGCCTGGATGAGCAGTTTGAAAAATACCGCCTTTCGGAAGCCCTGATGACGATTTATAAACTGATATGGAATGATTTCTGCTCATGGTACCTTGAGATGATCAAGCCTGCCTACCAGCAGCCAATTGACCGGGAGACATACGATACCACCATCCTGTTGCTTGAGAAGCTGGTTTGCATTCTTCATCCTTTTATGCCTTTCATTTCAGAGGAGGTATGGCATCATATCCGTGAACGGAAAGAAAATGAGACGATCATGTATGCCCATATGCCTGAAGCAATTGACCGGGAACCTGAACTGATTGCAAAGTTTGCTTTTGCCGAAGAAGTGATCACTCAGATCCGTACCGTTCGCAAGGAGAAGAACATACCATTCAAAGATGCAATCCGGCTTGTTATTAAGAAAAATTATAACGAAAAACCTGATACAACGCTCGATGGCGTTGTTTCAAAGCTCTGTAATATCAACGAATTGGGATATACAGATGAGAAGATACCGGGTTCCATCTCCTTCATCATCAGAAATACAGAGTTTTACATTCCTGTCACACACAATATTGATATCGATGCAGAAATCTTAAAACTGGAAGAAGAATTGAACTATACAAAAGGATTCTTAAGGTCGGTGGAAGTAAAATTGGGTAATGAAAAGTTTGTAAGCGGAGCTCCTGTTAAAGTTGTTGACGCGGAAAGGAAAAAGAAATCTGATGCCGAAGAGAGAATTCATGTTCTGGAAGGACAAATCCATGTATTGAAAGGTAGGAAGTAAAGATTATCGACTTGGGTTTACTTCATCTCTTTCCTCCTTTCTTATCATCGCATCAATATCAACTTCTTAAAAGCTTTATTGATTTACTTACTCTATTTGTGAAACTATTTCCTGAACCTGTCTCTCATGTCCATGACAGGCTTTTCATAGAATTTATACAAAAGTGTTGAGAAGATAAGAACCAGGCACCAGTAAATGCCGTACAATGCCCAGGCCGTCCGGGGCCCGTGTGGAGGAAAGTTAACGAAAAGCATTTCAGATATAACGGCAAGATTCAGCAAATACATGGAATAAGAGATCAGGCTGATATGCGTGAAAAATTTAACCAGTACCTTCGGGCCTTTTTTAATACTTTCAAATTTAGGCAGGAGAAGAAAACAGCAGAAACTTTCAATGAAGATCCTGAAGACTTTTGTGAAAAAAAGATTCGCAGGCCAGTGAATGTAGATAATAATATAGCAAACAACTACCCCAATGATAAAACAGATATTTCTTGATTTGTGCCAGATAGCAGGGTGCCAGCGATGGATATACGCAGCCAGAATTCCCAGCGCAATGCTATCGAGCCGGAAGATAACGACTTTCTGTATACGGGTTCCAATATAGAATTCATTGACGGTAAACCGTGAGGCAATGAAAATCCTTAATAATAATGGAACAAACAAAAGAACAAGGATAGAACTCAGGAAAACATATTTCTTTTGGATTTTGAATATTTTCAGTAGAACAAAAAGGATTCCGACAATAATTGGGAAAATGAGATAAAACCATTCTTCAATGCTCAGGCTCCATGATTCCCAGAAGAAGTCCGAGAAAGGACCTGAGAAATTCTGAAGAAAGAAGAAAAATTTCCAGTTGAATTGTGAGAAATCCTCATGAATGATCCCAAAATAAACAATGAATATATTGATCAGGAGAACCAGATAATAATTGGGAAGGGTCCTGAACCAGCGACGGATCCAGAATCGCACAATGGTCTTTATCCCAAATGAATCTGACTTTTCAAATATTCTGATCAGCATCCCACCGATAAGGAACCCGCTTAAAACAAAGAACAATTCCACCCCGTTGATCAGCTTGATCCATGGAAATGTGGTATTGGCTTTTTGGAGCATCAACCCATGTTCAAGCACAACGAAGATAATGGCAAGCGCCCGCATGATATCGAGGCCGTAAACCCGGCTTTCATAATCGGGATGCAGGAGAAAGACATTCCGCAGTTTGCGGATAAAATGAAAAACAATCCTCATTAAAATAGAACGCTCAGATGCAAAAGTAAGTTAATTCACTTGAATTATATTGTTTAAACTCCCCTCCCTCTTTGGGGAGGGGGTGGTGGTGGGGGGTAATTCAAGTTTATTATTTTGATGGCAATATCACCAATTTCTTCGTCGCCTTGTACTTCCCTGCCGTCATTTGATAAAAATAAGTCCCCGGGCGAAATTCAGAACAATCGAGCGTGAAAACAGACCTTCCTGCAGGCTTATTTTCATTGATTGGAACAGTAATGGATTTCCCGGAGATATCAAAAATTTCAAGTCTTACGTTCATTGGAGTCTCCAGAAAGTAAGGGATGTCGGTTTTATTACCTGCAGGGTTCGGTACATTTTGAAACAACAGGAATGGAACCATGTGCCCTGCGATCTCAACAATTCCAAGGTTTGTTGATCCTTCTTTCAGCATGATGTTGGTATCAGGATCAAAGACGAGACGAACAGGTCTTTTCCGGAAAGCAATAGAAAACAGTTGATCATTAGCAGTATTCATAACTTGAACCAAGGTGTCGGTGCTATCTGCAAAGACAATTTTAAGTGGAATGAGCATGCGGAAAAAAGCCGGGTTTGGCTGAACCTGCTTTGCTAAAAATTGAAGGGTATATGAATTAAATCCATTTTGGACGATATCATAAACGTTTTGATACTTAGGATGGTTTGGACGAAACAGCCAATCCTGAAAAAACCAATCGTAATTCGTTCCGGCAACCCGATCGATTACATTCATCAGATCACCTATGGTTGCTGATTTGAATCGAAGAGCTGTATCTGTGACATAAGCTTTCAACACGTTGAAGAAAACTGAATCACCAAGAACATATCTTAATTGATGAACTATGCATGCCCCTTTTTCGTATGTAATGTAAGTGTTGAAAAGAGTGTCGAATGAGGGCGTTCGTTTTATCCATGAAGAATCTGAGATAGCCCATCCGGGATTGTTTGCAATGTATGGCTTTGCATACATGTCAATGATGAAAGATTTATAGGATTCATAGCCCTGATTATGCTCCTGCCAGTAAACAGCGATCCATGTGGCAAACCCTTCATTCAGCCAGATATCTGCCCAGGTGGCACAGGTGATGAGATCGCCAAACCAGTGGTGGGCGAATTCATGAGCAACCAGTGATTCACGCCAGCAGGTGGAACAAAGCGTTATCATGGTTTGGTTTTCCATTCCACCACCATAAAACATCTCGTTCATGCCTGCAAATCCAATTTTCTGAAATGGATATGCGCAAAAGGTCTGTGAATAAAAGTTGGCTAAAGGAATAATGACGTTTTCCACCGAAGAAGGATCTTGTCCTGGCAGATAATAATAACGTATGGGGATGCTATCCGCCGGATCGGCTGATGGTTGCCAATATTGTATTTTTAGCTGATAATGGTTTGAGGCAGCGATAACCATGAGATAGGTCGCCATTGGATTGGCACTTACCCAATGATAGTATAATGTATCACCATGGATTGTTGAGTCAGCAAGAATTCCATTTGATCCCAGAGTGACATTGAGAGGGGTTTTAGCTGTAAGATCAAAGGTCGCTTTATCAGAGGGAACATCATGACATGGAAACCAGGCGCGTGCGCGTTCAGGTTCGCAATTCGTAAAGACCATGCTGTCCCCTGCAAAGAAGGCTCCATCGTTCACAATGAGATGTTTGTAGAAAATTGAGATTTGAAAAACTTCCCCCGGCTGATAAATACGATTGAGATCGACAGACAACTGATCGTTGGAATGAGTAAATGAAACTCCAGCCATACCAACAGAATCAATCTGCAGACAGGAATCAGTTGCATTCAGCAAGATGGATTGAATCGCTGAATCAGCCTTGAAAGTGACAACCAGTGAGGCAGTAAAATCATTTGTATATGGGTAAGTAAAGCAATGATAAATGTCAATATCCATCTTGTAGTTAAGTGTACTGAAAGCAAAAACAGGAACAGATTTAGGTTCCCGGGCTTGTAACATTAGGCAAAGCCCTGTAAACAAAACAAGAAGTTTAATTTTCATAAATTTTACCATTTTGCCATTTTGCTATTTTACTATTTTCAATGGATGTGCTTCTGTCGTGAATACGTATTTATTCAGATCCAGTGTGCTCTCCGGGGCAAAGATCAGATAAGCATACTTAAGGGTTTCTGCCAGAAAAAAACTCTCCATGGAATCTTCCATCTCCATCGTGCGGACATCTTTGATTGCCCCATAACCATCTGAGGTTTTGCATTTTGAAAGTATATCATCAGTCATCTTTTTGCCCATCCGTATGTATTGTTCATCCCTGGTAGCACGGTACAGGTAAAAGCAGCTTTCCATGTTTTCGGGGCGGAGATCATAACCAGGGGAGGTAATGGAATCCGTCCGGAAGTTGAATTCTTCAGGTTCTATGTGAAATTTTACCCACATATAGGTATTTCCCTGCTGGATATTTTCTGCAAGCGTAAGATTCCCGGATAGCGTCAATACCCCTGCATAAAATGCATCGAGCGCTCCGTAAAGAGGATGCGTCTCAATACCTGTATTCATGTCGACCCTCGTGAAAAATGCCCCTTTATTTGTCTTTTTGTAAAGGTACCTGACGATAGCATCATTTGAAGTTTCCCATGCCGCTTTACAGTCCTTGTCCCCGAAAAGCAACCAGGCTTTGTAGAGGTACTCATAATAAGAATCGATCCTGGCGCCAATCTGGCTTTCGGTGTTGATCCAATCACCTGTATTTACATCGATAACTGTTCCCACAAGACCGATCCTACTCCTTCTCTTAAAAACTTCAAAGGATGCTTTTTTTGCGGTTTTATAAAAATTGGAATCACCGGTGTATTGGGTCAGTTTTCCGAATTCCAGGAGATAACTTCCGATCTCGGCAGGATTGCTGAGTGAATCTCTTGTTTTCCCTGTTTGCAGGTTTACAAAACGATATGGCATCCCTGTAGGTGATTTGAAAGCCGGAAGTAAACGTTTACCTAAATCCTTTGCCAGGTTAAGGAAGCGGTTATCGCCATCGAGTTCGTAAGAGGAGATCAGACTGCCCAGAAACCGGATTGAAACTTCGAAAAGCTGAACTTCCATGTCTTTCCTGAAGCTTAGATCTTTAAAGATCAGATCTTTTGCCTCATCCGCCTCATGCTTCATCTTAAGCAGATAAAAAGTATCAAAGGCGTCAACCGGGGTCATCAGCAAACTGGAAGAATACCAGTTTTGACCTTTTTTGCTGATTGGCTTCAGGGCATCGTAGCCTTTGGCATCTTTCAGATACCCATTCCAGGCATGCCGACAGGCATCGACAATGATATCGCATTGCAGCTTTTTGGCTGCATCGCTCAGATGCTGTGCTGGTGAAACCGATGGAATCTGAAAAAGGATTCCTGTAAGAAAGATGAGAAATAGTTTTATTTTCATAGACATTGGATGCTGGATGCTGGATGCTGGATACTGGATACTGGATACTGGATACTGGATA
>CAZUYY010000173.1:0-5873 GCA_964624935.1 uncultured Prolixibacteraceae bacterium | reverse complement strand
AAAGGGGCTTTCGTTACAGGGGTGGATATCTCAGAAAACATGATCAACGTAGCTCGAAGCATAAACCCAGGAAATATTGATTATTGTAGTATTGCGGATAATGGTCTTAACTTCCTTGATGATTCTATTTTTGATTTTGTAGTTTCGAATTTCGTATTGTGTACGATTCCTTCTAAGCTTGAAATTTCACTGATCCTTGGCCAAATCTATCGTGTATTGAAGAAAGAAGGCATGTTTGTATTGATGAATGCCAACTGGGATAAATCCAATGGAAAAGAATTTATTTCTTTCCGGTTAGAATATTGTAAAAACCTGGTTTCAGGTCATCCCGTAACTGCCGTCATCAAATCGACCCCTCTTATAAGGCTTCACGACTATTTCTATCCCCTGAAAGAATACAGGAAGATGCTGATGGAAGCAGGTTTCAGGATAAAGGATCAACGTGAAGAAATTGCAGACAGCGAGGACATCCAATGGCTGGATGAAAAAAAACACCCCCCTTACTATGCTATCTCAGCAGTAAAATAGTTGATCTTTATACTCCACCCGATAGCCTTATTCCGCTCTTACTATAAAAATTTATTTTAAATTGATCTAAATAAGGCAAAAGTTTTGTATTTTCGCAACCTGTTTTCTAATGAAACCTAATATTTCAAAATGCCACATTATTTTTCACTTGGGAAAATTCCTCCGAAACGGCATACCATATTCCGGAAGCCCGATGGTGGATTATATGCAGAACAACTGGTTTCAACTGAAGGTTTTTCTGATAACTATTCGCTGATCTATCATTGTCATCCACCCACGAAGGTCCTGAAAATTGAAGGAACCTATACAGTCGCTCCCGAAGTAGCAATTGAACACAACATGCAGCACAGAAGTTTCTATGGTTTGCAGGTAAAGCCGAAGGATGATTACCTTGACAGCCGTGTTCCTGTACTGGTAAACAAAGATGTGTACCTAAGCCTTGCTGCGCCCCGGAAATCGATGACGGAGTATTTTTTTAAAAATTCAGGCGCCGATGAAATGATTTTTATTCATAAAGGAACCGGAACTCTGAAAACGATGTATGGTAAGATTGCTTTTTCCTATGGTGACCATTTGATCATACCAAGGGGAATCCCTTATCAACTTGAGTTTAAAGATGAAGACAACCGTCTCCTGATTGCAGAGTCTTTCACGCCCATCCGTTTCCCTAAAAGATATCTCAACGAATCAGGACAGCTTCTGGAACATGCACCATATTGTGAACGCGATATCCGAAAGCCCGATACCCTTGAAACTCATGAAGAAACCGGTGATTTTCTTGTTAAAATTAAACGAGATGACCAGATCTGGCCTTATCATTATGAAACCCATCCATTTGACCTGATCGGCTGGGACGGCTATCATTATCCCTTTGCTTTTTCGATCCATAACTTTGAACCCATCACCGGACGTATTCATCAGCCGCCTCCTGTACACCAGGTTTTCGAGACTTCCGCATTTGTCATCTGTGATTTTGTGCCGAGGTTGTTTGATTATCATCCTGATGCAATCCCTGTACCTTACAATCACAGCAATGTTGATTCGGATGAGGTGATCTATTATGTTGAGGGAGAATTCATGAGCAGAAATAAGATCGGAATCGGGCAGATCACGCTTCATCCCAAGGGAATAGTTCACGGACCTCATCCAGGTGCTGTGGAAAAGGGAATAGGATCGAAATCGACCAACGAACTGGCAGTTATGGTTGATACCTTCCGGCCGCTTAGCATTACGAGCCAGGCGCTGTTTCTTGAAGATAAAGATTATTTCAGATCATGGATTGAATGAAATCAGAACATGAATTTTTAATAAAGAACAAACGCTTATTAAATATGGATAACCAAAACACAAACACGATGGATTTCCTTCCCATCAATGGAACGGATTATGTTGAATTTTATGTAGGCAATGCCAAACAAGCTGCACACTATTATCAGAGTGCCTTTGGATTTCAACCGCTCGCTTATGCCGGGCTCGAAACAGGGCTGAAGGACCGGACCTCTTACGTCCTTATTCAGGATAAGATCCGATTTGTTTTCACCTCCTCACTGGCACCCGACTCTCCTGTTGCAGAGCATGTCAAACAACATGGTGACGGGGTAAAGGTAGTTGCACTCTGGGTTGATGATGCACACAAATCATTCAAGGAAACAACAAAACGCGGGGCAAAGTCATACTTTGAACCACAAACTTTTACAGACAAATCCGGGAAAGTTGTACTGTCGGGAATTCATACTTATGGAGAGACAGTTCATGTTTTCGTTGAAAGAAAGGATTATAAGGGTACGTTCTTACCGGGATTTGAGAGGTGGGACCCTTATTATCGACCTTCTCCCACGGGCTTGAAATATGTGGACCATATGGTAGGGAATGTTGGCTGGGGAGAAATGAATACCTGGGTAGATTTTTATTCCAGGGTGATGGGATTCTCTCAATTGATTTCATTTGACGATAAAGATATATCTACAGAATACACGGCACTAATGAGCAAAGTGATGGCTAATAGCAACATGCGGATAAAATTTCCGATCAATGAACCGGCTGCCGGAAAGAAAAAATCACAGGTAGAAGAATACATTGATTTTTACTGCGGAGCCGGAGTTCAGCATGTGGCAATGGCTACAGATAATATCGTGGAGACTGTAATTGCTCTTCACGATCGTGGTGTGGAATTTTTGCAGGTTCCTGAAATCTACTATCAAACGCTGAAAGACAGGATTGGAAAGATCGATGAAAACATTGATCCTTTAAAGGAACTGGGTATCCTCGTGGACCGTGATGAGGATGGTTATTTGCTGCAGATCTTCTCTAAACCGGTTGAGGATCGTCCTACGGTGTTTTTTGAGATTATCCAGCGAAAAGGCGCTAAATCATTCGGTAAAGGAAATTTTAAAGCGCTCTTCGAAGCCATAGAATTGGAACAGTCGAAACGGGGAACACTTTAACCTTGACATCTTTCCCCCTCTCTTTCATGAGAGGGGGCCAGGGGGTGAGGTGAATAATATTTCGAATTTGCAGAATATGGATAAGACCATTAATCCGGGTTTGAGATCATGGATAGAAGTCGAAAAAGATAGCGACTTCCCTATTCAGAATTTGCCTTTTGGGATATTTAAAAGGCCGGGGAAGGCTCCTTCTGCAGCTACCCGGATCGGAAATATTGTCATCAGCCTTTATGAACTTGCTAAGCAGTTATATTTAATCGAAACCGGTATTGATTCTGACATTTTTAACCGGCCTGTACTGAATGATTTTATTGCCCTTGAAAAACCTCTTACCAGAAGGTTAAGGGAATGTCTTTCAGATCTCTTTAATAAAGATAATCCTTTGTTGCGTGATAATCCGGAAGCGAGAAAAGAGATCCTTTTTCCGGTTACAGAAGTCGAACTGATGATGCCGGTATCAGTGGGAGATTATACTGATTTTTATTCCAGTGAACAGCACGCTAAAAATCTGGGAACGATGTTCCGGGATGCTGATCATGCGCTGAACCCTAATTGGAAACATGTTCCGGTAGCCTATCATGGCCGTACTTCATCTATTGTTATCTCAGGAACTCCCATTCACCGGCCCAAAGGACAAATAATGCCGTCATCCGGTATAAATCCGGAATTCGGGGCATCAAAGCAATTGGATTTTGAACTGGAAGTAGCTTTCATTACGGGAAAATCAACTTTACTGGGTGAGCCGGTCACTACAACTGAGGCAGAAGATCATATTTTTGGTCTTGTTCTGTTTAATGACCTTTCTGCACGGGACATTCAGAAATGGGAATATGTTCCATTGGGGCCTTTTCTCGGAAAGGATTTCGGCTCAGTAATATCTCCATGGATCGTTACTCTTGATGCACTGGAGCTTTTCAGGATTCCAGGGCCAAAACAGGACCCGCCGGTATTGCCCTATCTTTCATTTAAAGGAAATCATCATTTTGATATAAATCTTGACGTCTACATTCAAACACCCGGACAGAAGGAAGTTCGTATCTGCAGGTCCAATTATAACAACATTTACTGGAATATTGTTCAGCAACTGGCTCACCAAACAGTGAATGGCTGCAATATCAATGCCGGGGATATTTATTCCTCGGGAACTATCAGCGGACCGGCTAAAGATTCGTTCGGTTCGATGATCGAGTTGACCTGGAATGGGACACAGCCTTTGAAATTACCGGGCGGCGTTGAACGAAGATTCATTGAAGATCATGATACAATTATCCTTCGCGGGTTTGCAGAGAAAGATGGAGTGCGGATCGGGTTTGGGGAAGCATCCGTTACGATACTTCCGGCAAAAGAACAAAAATTAAAAGTAAATGATTATGGAACTCAATGAAGTGCTTGAAAAGGTACCAAAACATCTGATGAGTTTGGTAATCGATCAGCCTTACAACGATTATACGGCACAGGACCATGCACTCTGGCGGTACGTGATGCGGCAGAATGTCAGGTATCTGAGCAAGGTTGCCCATGAATCTTACCTTGATGGTTTAAAAAGGACAGGGATCAGTCTTGACCGGATCCCTATGATGTATGGCATGAACCGCATTCTTCGTGAAATAGGTTGGGCAGCCGTGGCAGTGGATGGTTTTATTCCTCCTTCGGCTTTCATGGAGTTCCAGGCATACAATGTCCTGGTTATTGCTGCAGACATCCGTCCTATCGATCAGATAGGTTATACTTCAGCTCCTGATATAATTCATGAAGCTGCTGGCCATGCTCCGATCATCGCAAACCCTGCTTATGCATCTTATCTAAAGCGATTCGGTGAGATCGGCGCCAAAGCATTTTCATCAGCCAATGATTACAGGATGTACGAGGCCATCAGACATCTTTCTATCCTTAAAGCCGATCCCTATTCTGACAAAAAGATGATCGCCGATGCAGAGAAAGCTATCGATTTTCTGGAAAAACATCTTGGCGAGCCTTCTGAGCTTTCTCAGATCCGCAACCTCCATTGGTGGACCGTGGAGTATGGATTGATTGGTGACCCTGATCATCCAAAAATCTATGGGGCAGGATTGCTATCCTCTATTGCCGAAAGTTATTACTGCATGCAGCCAAAAGTAAAGAAAATACCTTATACTCTCGATGCAGTCAATTACAGTTTCGATATCACTGAACCGCAACCCCAGCTTTTTGTGACGCCCGATTTTGATACCCTTACCCGTGTTCTTGAAGAATATGCAAATACAATGGGTCTCCGTAAAGGTGGGGTCGAAGGGATCAGAAAAGCCATACGATCAGAAACCACTGCCACCTGTGTTTATAGTTCTGGTTTGCAGATCTCAGGGACCTTTACGGATGTGATTGACAAAAAAGGGAAACCGGTGTATTTAAAGACAGCCGGACCCACCAATCTAAATTTTGCCAGTAAAGAGATTCCGGGACAGGATAAAATTTACCATCAGCATGGCTTTAGTTCACCGGTCGGAATGATAAAAAAGCTTCCGGTTCCCCCTGAAGATGCCACAGATGATCAGTTGAAAGAAATAGGTTTCATTGAGCAGGAGAAGGTGGAATTTGAATTTGAAACGGGATTAAAGGTGGAAGGTATTCTGATTGAAAAAGTCAGGAAACAAGGGAAACTGATCATTCTCCGGTTTACCGAATGTGAAGTAGAATACCAGGGTAACGTATTATACCAGCCTTCCTGGGGAATATATGATATGGCTGTAGGAAGCAGAATTGTTTCTTGTTATGCAGGGCCCGCCGATCCAGTTGCATTTGGTCTAAATTATGAAGCGCCCAAAGAAAAAACTCATAAGTTGCAGCATACGGAAAAGGCACGACACCTGTTTGCCCTGTATCAGAAGGTCAGGGAAGCCCGCGAGACCAATAATTCTCTTCAAA